>JAYUAV010000492.1:0-5121 GCA_043741175.1 Verrucomicrobiota bacterium | reverse complement strand
CTCCGTCACCGTCTTGATCCCGTTCAACGCTTCCAATCCTACCTTGGCTTTGTACGCCGCACTGTGTCTTTGTCGTTTCGCTTTCATGGGTCGTCTGTTCTTTCTTTGTTCCAGCTCCTTCGGAGCGGCCACCCAACAGACCCCAAAAGTCTTACTTACCTACTGGTATCATTTCAGGGGACAAGCTCACCCAACGGGGTTGTATCAACCGTTTTGCGCGCCTGGATTCAACTCCTTCAGAGTTGATGAAATAATTTGCCCCTTACCCAGCGTAGCCGCTGGCGCGTCAACGCTGGGCTGGATGATTTAATCTCGTTGGGATTGCGAGTGAAAACCGCGTCTTGGGGTTGTCGAGCCGTGAGTGTTGAAAGTCCGACGAAGATATATGTTCAAACGTTTCAGGTATTTTGGCATCTATATCTCTGTGAACCGAATCTTCCTCCTGATGTTCGCGGCTTTGACCACTTTGGTTGTGTCGCCAACACATGCCGCGAACACGCACGCGACGTTGCTACTCTCCGCCAGCACCGCGAAACCGGGAGAGACGATCACGGTAGCAGTGCGGTTGGAAATGTCGCCGGGCTGGCATACGTATTGGAAGAATTCCGGTGCATCAGGAATCGCGACTTCAATCAAATGGGAATTGCCAAAAGGAGTCACAGCAGGCGAGATCAGTTGGCCAGTGCCGGAGAAATATGTTCCAGAGAAAGTCAACGATGACGGCAAAGTTGTCTCCGGCTCGTTAGATTTTGATCAAACAACCTACACGCTTCACGATGAAGCAGTGCTGCTCGTGCCGTTGACGATTGCGGCGGATGTTGCTATCGAACGAGTCGAAGTCAAAGCGCATGTCGAGTGGCTTGAGTGTCAGGTGAATTGTGTGCCCGGAAAACAAGATGTGTCAGCGGCGTTGGAAATTGGTTCGACGACCAAACCCTCAGAAGACGCAGCTTCGTTCGTGGCATGGCAGACTCTTCTTCCCAAGTCGGGAGAATTACTCACGCCTACCGCCCGTTGGGAAAGCACGATCACGACGAAGACTCGTGCGCTATTGATCTCGTGGAAGGCTGTCGCCGATTCCAGTGGTTGGGATTTCTTTCCAGAAAGTAACGATGCCTACGAGATGGCGCACCAGACGGAATTTGTTGCCACAAACAATAGTGCTGTGGTGTTGCGGAAACTGGTGACGATCTCAAGCAACGTATGGCCATCCGAGGTTTCGGGTTTGCTCGTTCAAAAACGTGACGGGAAGACGGAAGGTTATTCCGTAAAAATAAAACTGTCTGCCAATACCACCGCGCTAATCGCAACGAGCGAAAGCAACCTGCCCATCCAAGAAAAAAAGCCACTCTGGCGCTGGCTGAGTTACGCGTTCATCGGTGGATTGATATTGAACATCATGCCGTGTGTGTTGCCGGTCATCGCGTTGAAGATTCTCGGATTTGTCGGCCAGTCAAAGGAATCGCCGGGACGCGTGCGCGCATTGGGTTTGGTTTATGCCGCTGGCGTTCTCACTTCGTTTCTGGTGCTTGCCATCATCATCATCGCCATCAAGTCGGCTGGGCACAAAGCGGGCTGGGGAATGCAATTCAGCAATCCACAATTCATCGTGGGAATGTCTGCATTGATCACGCTGGTGGCATTAAATCTTTTTGGTGTGTTCGAGGTGACACTTGGAGGCAATACGATGGGAGCAGCGGACAAGCTCGCATCGCGACACGGTGCTTCGGGCGCGTTTTTTAATGGCGTGCTGGCAACCGTGCTTTCCACGCCGTGTTCGGCGCCGTATCTCGGAGCTGCACTTGGCTTCGCGTTCTTACAACCCGCCGAGATCATCGTGTTGATTTTCCTGACGGTCGGCGCAGGACTGGCATCCCCTTACGTTTTGCTTTCCTGGCAACCAGCGTGGCTGAAGTTTTTACCCAAACCCGGCGTGTGGATGGAAAAGTTCAAGATTGCAATGGGCTTTCCGATGCTGATCACGGCGGTGTGGCTCACGAGTCTTGTGGGAAGTTTCTATGGCCAACAATCTTGGTGGCTCGGCGTGTTTCTGATTTTGCTGGCGGCTGCGGCCTGGGTGTTTGGTGAATTTTATCAACGCAGTTACCGCAGGCGCGGTGTTGGATTGTTGTTCACCGCGCTGATTGTGGCAGGCGGTTATCTCTGGGCATTGGAATCCGGATTGAACTGGCGCGTGCCGCAGCTAGCGAAGAAAGAATCGTCCGAAGACAAAATCACACATGCGCCAAAAGGTTATCCGTGGCAGCCGTGGAGTCTTGAAGCCGTAGCAAAAGCCCGATCCGAAGGCCGAGTGGTGGTGGTGGACTTCACAGCATCTTGGTGTCAGACGTGCCAGATCAACGTGAAGCCAGGCTTTGAAGCAAAATCGGTCGTCGCCAAAATGAAGGAACTTAACGTCGTGGCGTTAGTAGCGGATTACAGCTCCACACCGGATGAATTGACAAGAGAGATGGAAAAGTTTGGACGATCTGCTGTGCCGGTGGTTTTGGTTTATCCCGCAGATTCCAGTAAGCCGGGGTTTGTGTTGTCCGATCCGTTGCCGTTCGTTTCTTATGCGCCGGTGATTATCGCTGCGCTTGAGAAGCTGTGATCCGCTGGCAGATGATCTAGTCCGCCGGAAATGTTTCTCTTCTCTACTGGATTTGGGCCGGGAGGGACGACGTGTTACTCCCCCAAGTTCACCATCGTCCCTCCCTCGCACTGCCCATCTGACTCCGCTAAGAACCGAAGATCAACCAAACCGTTCACCAACCGCGAGGAAAGAATACTCCGCGCAATCATTCTCACAACTCCGCCAAATGCCTGACCATGACCCAGTGGTTGTCCGGGGACGAACGCGGCAGGAAAAAAATTGTTTCGCGACGGTGTCGCGCCAGAGAACGCTGGAGAAGACTTTCATGGAGCCAGCTGAATCCACTCGGTGCGGGTGCGATATTTCTCACCGCTCGCAGCTTCAATGAGTGCATAAAACGGATGCAATCCCTCCCAAAGATTCGTTCCATAAACAGGGAAGATCACATCTGAAACATTCGTCGCCGTAGCCATCGCTCCGCCCGTGGTGAAAAGCGTGATCGAAATGATGTTGTTGGTGTTTGCCGCGACTTGAATCTCATAACTGCCTTGAGCCGACGCGTTGTTCGTCAGGTTGAGCAACGCCAACGTCGCTGTCAGGGAGTTGTTTTGAATCCGCACGGGAACGGTGGTGCGCGTTTGAGTGCGGACGCTGCTGCCCTCGTAGGCGACGGCGGTCAACTCGTGGTAGCCATCTGGAAGCGTGGTGGTATCCAGCGGGAAGGTGGGGGTGAGATTGTATGCTCCAGCGGTGAGATAAAGGTGATTCCTCGGCTGGAGATCGGCGATGTTCACTCTGAGAGTTCCATAGCTGGGTAAAACTGACATGCCAGCGGGCTTTCTGGTGGCACTGACATAGACACCCGCTGCTGCATGACCAGGTGAACGGGCGCGCAGGAAGAAGGTCGAGATAGTTCCCACTGAAAAGTCCTCGGCTATCACGCCGTCTGCGGATTGTAGCAACGGGTTCGTATTGATCATGCTCACAATCTGCGCGACGAGATTTGTATAGTGAACGCCAACGGTCTGATTCGTTGCTGCAATGATGACCGACTGGCCATTGGTCTTAGTGATCGCGAATCTCAAATAATCGCCAACAGCAAGTGTTGAGAATTTTGAAAGCTTGAATTCTTGATACCCATAGGCGGACGTGGGTAGAAATGTGGAACGGCTGGCACGAACGAATGTAGTGAGGTTCGTGGCACTTCCCATTGAACTGTTCGCCGTCAACGAAATCTGGCGAAAGGTAAAATTGGTGGTCAACGAAACCCACTCTGTTCCATTGGTGGAGACATCCACGGTGTAAGGCTGCACCGCGCTGTCCACACGAAGAAGCGAGCTTGGATTCGTGGCAACCACAGAAAACGCGGGCATGGTTGGCGGAGTGATCCATGCGCGATAGAACCGATGTGTCACCGTCGCGGCAGTTGTGTCCACGAACTCAAACGCACCGCCCGATTTATTCGTAGCAACAGGTAACCAGTCAATTTGATTGGCCGAATGCAGCACGGTGCAGGGTTGACCAGGCTGACTCTCCACCATCATGCAAAAGGCGCCGCCATTGGTGACTATCGGAAACGAAACTTTTGGCGGCAGATACGGCGTCGGCCCTGCGACACGATAGAATCTGCTGGGGTATTGAACCGACTCTGGATCGGTAAAACTCAGCAACCCCGGCGTGGAGTTTGTCGCGATACAAATCCAATCCACGAGGTTCGTTGAGGCTTGGATGGCGTAATTGAGTGCCGTCGGTATCTCAACGGTCATCTGAAATTTTCCCATCTTGTCAGATCCCAGTCCAACCAACCTCGGCTTGTACGATTCCGGCAGGTAACTCACGCGGTACGTTGATCCTGTCCAGCCAGTCGAACCCGACTCGTTCACAAAAAATGGAAATGCCTGGTGATTGGTTGCCGTTGATTGCAGCTCGACGCGATCACCTCGGGCGATGGCCTTGATTTTCGTCAGGTTCAGGTTTGTCGGATTGTTGATCAGTTCCGACATTCCAGTCGCGATCTCCGTCAGAGTAGCATTCGAGCCGACTGTAAGTGCGATCGGAAATCCATTCAGCGACACCGCAAGTTGATTTCCTTCGACGGGGAAAACATTCGTCACCGTGCAGAAGAATTTGCCGTCAACGAACAAGTCAATTTGCTGGAGCGGACGCGCAGCGTCATGCGCCGAGAAATGCACGGACAATGGCGACGTTCCCGTCAGCAATGCGTTCGATATCCCCATTGCCCACTGTCCACTTCCAGACCGGGCAAATGGCGCGGCCAGAGGCTCTGCGACAGTCAATCCTAGATGCGGAGCATTGATGCTTTGATAATAGCTCTCCGCAATGTTGAACCCACGCGCTTGGTAGAAATACACCTGCGGATCAGGAAACTTCTGCGCATCCGTGCCCGGTTCGGCGACAGTTCCGTAGCTGCCTGAGGCTCCTGCATTGATAAATGCGAGCAAGTTGGTCTGATCGTTGTTACCAAAAATGATTCCGCCAAACGAAGTGAAACTGTCTGCGATCGCGCC
>JAYUAV010000491.1:0-2963 GCA_043741175.1 Verrucomicrobiota bacterium | reverse complement strand
TTGCCCACGGATGTGAATTATTGGGAAGGTCGCGATGCCTTGGGCGGACTCAGCCCCACACTGTTCACCTACACGCTGCCGAGCGCGGCCATCGGCGAGATCGCCATCCGCCATCGTCTCACCGGCCCGAATCTTTGCTTCATGGGCGATAGCCGTGATGTGTTGGTTGAAGCTGAGGATTTTTTACGCCGCAACGAAGCCGACGCCTGCGTCTGTGTGTTTGTGGATGTGATTTCTCCTGCGGTGAACAAACTGCTCGGAAACTCTGAAGCCGCCAAAGCCACCGCCGCTCTCATCCAACGCAACGGCCCGGGTTTACCGATGAACGAAATCCACGCCCACGACGCAGACTGGTGGAACAAATAGAGCACCAGTTGCTGATTGCTCTCGTGATCATTGCCGCACACCTTTGCTCCGCTCGTCATGCCGCAAGGTGAATATTTCATGATGGGCAACAACCGCGACGACAGCTTCGATTCCCGCTTCTGGGCAGGTTGAAACGCGAGAATATCTTGGGGCGTGCCACCATCGTGGTGCTTTCACTCGACAAGAGCAATTACGGGCTGCCTAGGTGGGGCGAACCATTTTCTGCTTGTAACCGAATAAAGCGTCAGCAACTGCGGACTGACTCACAACTTCAAATCCGCATCCGTCACCGCACCGAGCGAGGCGCTCGTGACGTGCGCGGCGTATTTCGCCAGCACGCCGCGCGTGTAGCGGGGCGCAGGCTTCTTCCACGCTTTTTTGCGCTTCTCCAATTCGGCGGTGCTGATGCCCAGGGTCATTTGCCGCTTCTCGGCGTCAATGATGATGGTGTCGCCGTGCTTCACGAGTGCAATCGGGCCGCCCACGTAGGCTTCGAGCGTCACGTGGCCGACCACGAAGCCGTGGCTGCCGCCGCTGAATCGTCCGTCCGTTATCAGCGCGACTGTCTTGCCGAGACCCTTGCCCATGATGGCGCTCGTTGGTGAAAGCATTTCCCTCATGCCCGGTCCGCCCTTTGGTCCTTCGCTGCGAATGACGATGACGTGTCCGGCTTTCACCGTTCCGTTGAGTATCGCCTTCAACGCTTTTTCTTCGCCCTCGAACACGATGGCTTTGCCTTCAAAGCGCAGACCTTCCTTGCCGGAAATTTTTCCGACCGAGGCCCGCAGCGTGGGATTGCCGCGCCAACGTGGATGAACTTGGGTTAAACTTTTCAAACTTAACTCGCGTCAAAAGATTCTGCGAACTCGGATAAATTAAACTTCCGATTTCGACAGCCAAAACTCTTTCACCTTTTCAAACTTGCCGATTCGTTTGTTGATCTTGACGATCTCGCGTGGATAGAACGCCAGCATGGTGTCGCAAAATTCCAGCATCCAGGCGCGGCGCTTCTGACTCGGATCAATCTCGATGTGTTTGGAATTGGCGATCTGAATCTGTCCTATGCCGAGCGCGCCGATGGTGAGGCAATCCCACTTCAAATGTTCAATCGCAACAAAGTGAACTTGTTGGACGCTTACCTTCGTGCCGACGACGGAGTATTTGATCATCAGCATGACGAAGTAGTTGCTGTCATCTTCGTAGAAGCGAGCGAGGCGATCCACGGAAGTGAGGTTCGGCATGTTGAAGGCCGTGCCTTCGCGATGGGTCTTCACGTCCACGACGCAGTAGTTGTTGACCTTGTCCTTGAAGGCGAGATCAGCCATCGCGCGACGGGCGAAGCTGGCGGAATACTCGCCGACCAGGTCGCCAAGAATTTCTGCAAAGTTGTCCTCGATGATGGATTGGATGGCGTCGCCAGCGGCGCGTGTGCTTTCGGCGGTGTCCGCTGATAAGAAATCAGCTTGTTCGTTCAGTAGGTCGCGAACCTTGCGTTCGATGGCTTCGCGCGTTTTTGGTTCAAAGAGTGGCGACTTCATTTTGTTTTGGATTTCGACACACGGTAGGGCGTTGACACTTCCAACAGCATCGGATGCTCGTCTTCGACAGGCGCGCTCGCCTTGGGTTGGGCGTTCAGAGTGTTGCGTTCCCAGAACACGCCGCCCGCGTAGCCTTGCACCGAAGCATCGTCGTTTGCCAGCTCGACGCGCTTCAACGCAAGACAGGCGTAGTTCTCATCCAGATCAATGCCAAGAAAATGACGACCTAGCTTGCGCGCGACCACTGCCGTCGTTCCCGAACCGAGAAACGGGTCGAAAACAAAATCCCCCTCGCGGCTGCTGGCGAGAAGCAGCTTCGCCAGCAACTTTTCCGGCTTCTGTGTGGGATGGTCGGTGTTCTCCGGCATGGACCAGAACGGAATCGTCAGGTCAGTCCAAAGATTCGAGGGATGCGTCAGGCGGAACTGTCCATCAGGCGAGTCTTCCCAATCCTTCGGTTGTCCGTCCACGCGATACGGCGCGATTACTTTGCGCTTCAACTTCACCGCCTCGACGTTGAAAATGTAATCGTTGGAAACCGTCGCAAACCAGATGTCCTCGCTGGAGTTTTTCCAATTCGTTTTTGCGCCACGCCCTTTCTCCCGCTCCCAAGTGATGCGATTGCGAACGATGACATGCCGGTCAAGCACGCGTTGAATGGCAGCGGAAGATTTCCAGTCGCCGCAAACATAGAGGCTGGCCGTCGGCTTGAGCAGCGGCAGCAAACTTGCAAACCAACCCTCAAACCACGCCTCGTATTCTGCCAGCGACATCTCCCGAAAGCTTTCCGAACCGAACTGCTTGTTAAGATTGTAGGGCGGATCAAGGATAAGCAGATCAACAAAGCCCTTGGGCAATTGCGAAAACAGCGCCAACGAATCGCCACAGACCACTTGATCAGCCAACTCCTGCGCGCCCGTTGGCAATGGCGTGCGTAGAAGTCGCTGGGACAACACCGCCTGCTCCTGCTTCGACAGTGTGAGCGTCCGGTTGCGCGGCGCGCGTTGTTTTTCGTGTTCGTTCATATCACAACTTCAAATCCGCATCCGTCACCGCACC
>JAYUAV010000490.1:0-5085 GCA_043741175.1 Verrucomicrobiota bacterium | reverse complement strand
TCCTCGGCGGGCACATCGGGTTCGTATTCGGGGAAAACTTCCAGCGCGGGCAGCACGAGGAAGGCGAGATCGGGCTGGTCAATCACTTGCAGCCATTGAAATGGCGACTCGTGTTTGTTCTGAAGCAGCGCGTATTGCTTGATCTGCTCGAAGCCCAGCAGGCCGAGCGGCAGCTCGACGATGTTCTCGTTAAGCACCGTCACTGTTTCCAGTTCGACTGCTTCCACTGATTCAATTGTTTCACAAGTGTTCATGATTTTAGATGTCACGGGCTGTTTAGCAGCGGTGATGCCATCTCATAAAAATCAATAAACACAGTGGTTCTACAACTGTTACCTAATGAAGTAGGAAAATTTTGCCGGGAAGAAGAGTCCTACCCGGCAAAAATGACCCAGTAAGAAGAGGCTCTTTCAATACTCCTAGCAGCCGACGTGAGTCGGCTCATTCTTCATCTGTCAGCGGGGTAAAAGTAAGAGCCGACTCACGTCGAATTGTGCCGGAGCACGGCTGTGTCGTCCTCAACCAGCCGCAGCATGGTCGGAAAGAGAGGCGCATGGTATTTTCCACACCCCACTCGTTACCACGCTGCTGCGGCTGGTCTCCGACACAGCCGCGCTCCGGCATCCGTTGGCAGATGACCGTCACTTCTGGTCACACCACTCACGTCGGCTGCTACGAGTTAAAGAAGCGTTCAGCCCCCAACTGCTGCTCGCGCATCTGCTGCGAGTGCGGTGCTGAGGTAACGCTCGCCCGTGGAGCAGGCGATGGTGACGATGATTTTGCCCTTGTTCTCTGGACGCTTGGCGACTTCGATGGCAGCGGTCACGTTTGCGCCGGTTGAAATGCCGACGAGAATTCCTTCTTCCTTCGCGAGCCGACGCGCCATCGCGAACGAGTCATCATTGCTGACTTGCACACACTCGACGATCTGGGCGTTTCCTGCGGCGTCTTTGAGGTGAAGGTTCTTCGGGACGAATCCCGCGCCTGTGCCTTGAATCTTATGCGGGCCGGGTTTCACGGGTTGACCCGCGAGCGTTTGAGAAATGACTGGTGAATCTTTTGGCTCAACAGCGATGGCTTGGAACGAAGCCTTCTTCGGCTTGATGACTTCGCAGCAGCCAGTGATGGTGCCGCCTGTGCCGACTGCCGCGACGAGGATGTCAATCTTTCCATCCGTGTCTTCCCAGAGTTCAACCGCCGTGGTTTTCGAGTGAATGGCGGGGTTCGCCGGATTCTCGAACTGCTGCGGAATCCATGAGTTCGGAGTTTCCTTGGCAAGTGCTTCGGCGCGGGCGATGGCGCCCTTCATGCCTTCAGCTCCGGGAGTCAAAACCAGTTTCGCGCCTAGCATCGCGAGCAACGTGCGGCGTTCAAGCGACATCGTCTCAGGCATCGTCAGGATGAGTTGATAACCTTTGGCCGCCGCAACAAACGCCAGTGCGATGCCGGTGTTGCCGCTTGTGGGTTCGATGATGACGGTGTCTTTCTTCAAGATGCCACGCTTCTCGGCGTCTTCGATCATGGCCATGCCGATACGATCCTTGACGCTGCCGAGCGGATTAAAAAATTCGCACTTGAGCAGAATGGTCGCTTCAAGTCCTGCGGTAACTTTGTTCAGTTTGACCAACGGAGTGCGTCCGACGGTTTCGACGATGTTGTTGTAGATTTTGCCCATAGTTTTGTGTGAGTTAGTTGCAGACGAAGTTTTGTCGGGACGCGAAACGACGGCAAGCGTTTTTTCCGTCAAACTCAGACTCATACTCAGGACGCGGTGAATCGTTAAGCCCCTCGTTACCGCAACCTGAATCCGCCTTTGAAGATCACTTCTGCTGCGACCACCACAAAAAAAACCGCACTCACCACCGCATTGAGTCGGAAGAAGGCGACATTGATCCAATTCAAGCTCCGCCGCCGTGCGATCCAATGTTCCATCACCAAGCACGCAGCGATGATGATCCAACCCACGAGAAACGCGACGCGGAAGCGACACAGCAAACCAAACCCAAGTAGAAACCCGCACGTCGCAACGTGCGCGAGGAAGGCCGCCGATAAAGCGTTCTTTGTCCCCCACGCCACCACGAGCGACCGCAGCCCGTGTGATTTATCGAAGTCGTGATCCTGCAATGCGTAGATGATATCGAAACCCACGAGCCAGAAAATAACTGCCGCAGACAGCACAAGCATCTGCGTGATTTCCAACGCGGTCACATCTGCGCCCTTCACGGCCAGCCACGCACCCACGGGCGCGAGCGCGAGCGCGATGCCGAGGAAGACATGTGTGTAATCCGTGAACCGTTTGGTGAGTGAGTAGAAACAAACCACCACCAACGCCACGGGTGAAAGCCAGAAGCACAACGGATTTAGAAAGTAACTCGCCACAACCACGCCCGCCGCCGAGAACAACCACAGCGCCATCGCGCTCGTCAGGGAGATTGTCCCCGCAGGCAGATGACGCGCCGCCGTGCGCGGATTGAGCGCGTCGAATTTGCGATCTACGATGCGATTGAAAGCCATCGCACAAGTTCTGGCGCAAACCATTGCCACGAGAATCAATCCGAACACCCGCCAACCCGGCCAGCCACGATTCTCCCGCGCTGCTACACACATCGCCGCCATTGCAAACGGCAAAGCGAAGATCGTGTGTGAGAAACGCACGAAGCTGCCCCACTTCTGAAAAACAGCGAGGATGGAGGATGGAGGATGGAGGATGGAATCATCCGCCGTGCGCTTGATCTTAGTACCGTTTTCCATCTTCAATCCTCTATCCTCGTTCCGCTACTCCTTCTCCTCCGCCCAACGAGGCGCGAGTTTGTTCGGCAATCCCATGTGATCCAGCACGCGCGCCACCACAGTGTCCACGAGTTCAACCACCGTTGTTGCCCCGGAATAAAAACTGGGATTCGCCGGGATCAGCGTCGCGCCCGCGAGCAGCAGCAGCTCAAAATTTTTGACGTGAATGAGACTCAACGGCGTTTCACGCGGCACGAGTATCAACTTTCGTTTCTCCTTCAACACCACATCCGCTGCGCGCAACAACACATCTTCGCTCAATCCGTGCGCGATGCGTCCGAGGGTTCCCATCGTGCAAGGGATCACCACCATCACGTCCGGCGGATTCGAACCGCTGGCGAACGGAGCATTCATGCTTTTTAACCCATGCGGCTTTACGCCTGTGGGAAAACGCAATCCGCCCGGCAATTCCTCACCGATGACTTGTTGCGCGTAATTGCTCATCACCACATGCAACTCATGCGTGGCGGGATCAATATTATCGAGCAGCCGCTGTGCATAAAGCGCTCCGCTGGCTCCGGTGATAGCGACGAGGATTTTCAAAACATGATTTTCCTTCGCGCCGAGTATGGTCGGGTTGACGATGACAAACAAGGTGCGTCGGGCAGGAAAAACATTCTGCCGGGTCAGATATCCGACGGAACGCGAGTACTCCCTCACTCGTTTGTAATCACACCGATGCCGCTCGGTCTCCGCTTTTCACGCTTGAGTCACCCAACGCAGCCGCTATCGTCGCATCGTGCGTCGCGCGTTCCAATTCATCCTCACACTTCTGCTTCTCGCAGCGGCGTTTTCTGCGGCAGCTGCCAATGGGAAGATCGCAAAAGTTTTGCCGCACCTGCTCGATCTAAAGGGACGTCACTCGCTTACACCAAGTCTCTACGACCGCGACGCGTATCAAGCGCGGCTGCGCCAGAATCCCGACCAATGTTCCGGCATCCGTTTTGATATTTTGTGGCGCGGTCGTAGTGCGACGAATGAGATGGCGACTTTGCGGGTGGAATTGCGCGGCACGGCGAAAGGTGATTTGCCCAGCAAAACCAGCCTCGAAACGCAGGTTCGCATCAACGGCACAGGCCATTGGACACAACTCCTTCTCGTGGGCGATGAGTTTAAGAAGTTCGGCGAAGTTACCGCCTGGCGCGCGACGCTCTGGAGCGGTGATCAACTGTTGGGTGAACAAAAATCCTTCCTATGGTGAACGCATTCCGACGCACAATCCTCGCGACGGTTATCTGTTCGCAACTCCTTTTCACTGCGAGCGCGCGCGATCTCGCTGAATATCGCGTCGGCGACAAGTTGGCTGAAAACGTTGTTACACCCGTACCGCTGATGGTCGTTGATCCTGCTGCGACGGATGCACTGAAGGAAAAAGAGTCGCTCCGCATCCCCGTCATCTTCCGATTCGACAAGACCGCTGCGGCTGTCGTGGAAACCGAGATGCGCGAGACGTTCTCACTGGCGAGGAGCAATTTCGTGCGACTGATGCACAGCAGCTTTCACCACACGCGTCTTGAGGAAGATCAGTTGGAGACAGAACAGTTCGACAAACTCGTTGCGTCGTTCAAGAAGCAGAACAAGGCATTCCCGATGTCACGGATGCTGGCGGAAGACTGGGCGTTGGGCAGCGATGGTTTGACCGCCCAGATCACATTGCTCGCGCGGGTGCGTCAGGCGATGGAGCAACCCATCCGCTTCGATAATCTCACCAACGCTCCGAAGATCGGCAGTCGGGTCTTGCTCGTATCGGTGAAAGGCGAACGCGACAGCGTCGGCCTAGACGACGTGACCGCACGCGGCACGAGAGAATACAAAACAAATCTGTTGACCATGAGCCGCGCACGAATTGCGTTGTTGGAAAAATTTGGCGCGGATGAGGAGGATGCCGCGCGTTTCGCCGCGCGCGCGCTGCGTGTGAATTGTTTCGTCGAGAGCGAACTCACCCTCGCCGCGCGTACGCGTCACACGGATGCGTTGTTCGTGGCGGATAATTATCAAGCAGGACAAACCGTCGCCAAACAAGGTCAACTCGTGGATCGCAAGATTATGGCCGCGCTTGGCCAGATTCAGGAGAAGACCGTGGCTGGACGGTTGCAACAGCAGGTCTCGCAGGAAAAAGTTCGGGTCGCACAAGTTAAAGAAACAAACCGACTGCTCGTCGCGGGATTGATCGCAGTGGGAGCGTTGCTGTTCGTTTTGCTCGCATGGCTGGCGTTCCGACGCAAGCCTGCGGTCTCGATGTTGCCTGCCGTGGTGGGTTCAACTCCTTTAACCGACACGCAAACCAGTGCTGGC
>JAYUAV010000489.1:0-14790 GCA_043741175.1 Verrucomicrobiota bacterium | reverse complement strand
CGCACGCCGTTTCCGGGCGGCAAGGATGCCCGCCCTCCACGTCAGGCAAGGATGCCCGACGCCACATCTGAAACGGGAGCGGCGCGCATCAAGCAACAGAACGCCCGCGATGGCAAGATTTATGGGTTCAGGAGTTCAACCACCAATGGACACGAATCAACACGAATGTTCAGACACGGATTTCACAGATTTGCACGGATTGAATCCGTGTTAATCGGTGCAATCCGTGTCAAAGAGGTTTTGATTCGTGTGAATTCGTGTCCATCCGTGATTCTCAGATTCAATTCGCGCCGTCCACGACCATGCAGACGAGCGGCTTGGTTTTCACACCAGTCTGCTTCTCGTAACCCGCTTCCATGTGCGCGATGAAACTTTCCGCCTCGTGATGCGTGACCATGTTGATCGTCGCGCCGCCGAAGCCGCCGCCCGTAAGCCGCGCGCCGAGACACGCCGGATGTTTGCGCGCAAGTTCCACGAGGATGTCGAGTTCCTTGGTGCTGTTGTGCAGAAAATCGCGCGAGCTTTCGTGGCTCTGGAACATGTATTGGCCGAACTGCGCCATGTCGTTCGCACGCAGGGCGCGTTCTCCCGCAACCACGCGCGCGATTTCGCTGACGACGTGATGCGCGCAGGCAAATTCCCGTTCCGTGAGCGATGACTTCACGGCGAGAACCTGTTTCATCTCGGTGGTACGAAGAAATTTCACGCCGAGCTTGCGCGCGGCGGATTCGCAGTTGTCGCGCAGTTCCTTGTATTCACCGCCGACGAGTTCATGTTTCACCATCGAGTTGCACACTATCATCACGATGCCAAAGAGCGGCGCGTGGCCGACGGTAAGCGACGCGCAATCAATCTCCATCACATGCGCCTGCTTGCCGAACAGCGACGCGACTTGATCAAGAATCCCACACGGCACGCCAACGAATTCATTCTCTGCCGCGCGACACACTTTGGCGAAGTTCATGCGCTCTGCGATTGAAACTTGCGGCAACACTCCCTTCGCATTTGGAGTCGGCGGCAAACTCAGACCGGTATCTGTCAGCGTGAATGGATATAATCGCCGCACGGTCATCGCCGTGGCGACTTCCAGCGCGGCGGAGCTGCTCATGCCCGCGCCCATCGGCAGCGTGCTGTGGATGGCAGCGTTGAACCCGCTGATCTGTACGCCACGTTTTTTCAACTGCACCAACACGCCTTTCACATAATTCGCCCAACTCGCGGTAGGATTGGGTTTGATGTCGCTGACAGAAAAAATCTCCGACGTGGCGAACGCAGTCGAGACGAGTTCCACTTTCCCGTCCGTGCGCGGCGATGCGGCGATGTAGATGTATTTATCCACGGCCACAGCCATGACGAGGCCGTTGTTGTAATCGGTGTGATTGCCGAGAACTTCCAGACGACCCGGCGCTTGGATGACGTGCGTGGGTGTTTGGTTGAAATGCTTTTTGAAAAGGTTTTGAACTTCGTGCATGAAACGTAATGCGTGGGTGATGAAATGTGGGTTACAACTGGTCGAATTTTTTTGCGAGAGAGAAATCTCGTTTCGTCAATCCGTCAGCATCATGCGTGGTGAGGACGAGCGTGACTTTGTTCCAGCGAATATCAATGTCGGGATGATGCCACGCTTTCTCGGCGAGCTTGGCGACGGCGTTCACGAACTTGATGGCTGCCGGGAAATCTTTGAAGACGAAGGTGCGCGTGATTGTTTTGTCGCGCTTCTGCCAATCAGGCAAAGCAACGAGCGCGGTCTTGATCTGGGCGGCGGTCAGTTTATCCACGCGGATTAAATGCCAGAAATAATCAGCGCGGTCACGATGAAATCCGGGGAGGAACTGAGGATTCGCGGTTGGCCGCACGATTCGCCTCGCGAATAAACCCAATGCTCGTGATGAGCGACCACACCCAAGAGGCTACAAATAAAAGCCCACCGAGGATTCCGATCCATGCGACGGACTTGATTTCCGCAGTGCCAGAAATCTGGCCGTAGTATTGGGACAGCACCATGCAGAACCAAACGATCACAAAAAGAAATCCAGCGCAGGCAAGCGCAAGCTGAGAAAAACCGAGAGCGAACTTTCCGAGCATGAGCGTGCCGAGACCGGGAGTGGCGAGCTGGTTGACGAGGGCGGCATTGCGGGCGGAGGCGGGCGTCAGCGGCTTAATAAATGAGAACATGATAATCCGCTAAGGAGCCATCCAAGAGAACGCGGCGAATGGAAGATTCCGCAAGATGCCGAACACGATGACGATGGCAAGGATTGTCCACGCGGCGGCAGGTTGAATCATCAGCGCGCTGGCAGAACGATTGCGTAACTTGGAAATGCCCAACCACACCAACATCGGAATGGCGACGATGAGCAGCGGGTTGGAAAGAAACGCGGCGGTGATGTGGCCGTGAGTGAGTTGATGCATCGCCCGCAACGAGCCGCAGCCCGGACAGTGAAGATGTGTGAGTTTGTAGAACTGGCACGTCGGATAAAACGCGTGTTCGACTGGATTGAAGAAGTACAAAACCGCCAGCCCTGCGATGACCGCCACACTCAACAGCCAAATCAGCCGCATCCTGCCCGGCACTGGTGCGGAGATCACTGGCGGCTCAATCAGATTTGGACTTGTGGCGATCATGATTTACTCGAAGGCGGACTTCACTTCTGGTTTCTGGAGAACTACGAGTGCCCAGATGCCTGCGCCGATATTCAAGAAGCAGCAACAGTTGCCGCACGGGATCAACATCATGATCGCCGTAGCTATCGCGAAGCCGTGGGATTGCAACTTCATCATGCGGAGCGCGCCGATCAAACACGCCACTGCCAAGAAACCACCGAGGATGGTTGCCGGGAGGCTGAAGAACATTTTTAATCTGTTTTGAAGTTCGTTGGTTTGCTCCGGCACGCCTAGCGACGTCATTATCGAACCTTCAAACGCAAGCCAGACGCAACTCAGAATCGTGGTGAGGATGTTGAGAATGGCCAGCACCAGAATGAAGATCGCTGGCCCGCGAACCATCTGGCGCGCGGCGGATTGATCGGAATCTATCGGCGCAAACTTGATTGATGAAAGAGGTGGAGCAGCGGGCGGCGTGGGGGCATTCAGTTCCGCGACTTCGCCCAACGCTTTCCAATCGGTGCTGCCCTCGGCCAAGACGCGGGTCTGCTGGTTGACGCGGCCTTCGTTCAGCCATTGGCGCAATTGCTCTGCGCTGACTGGCCCGTATTCTTTTCCGTCTGCTCCGATGATTTTATACATGATGAGATGGGGTTGGTGAACGATTACGTAGCTCAGAACTAGCGAGCGCGGACGGTTTAGGCAAGCGCGGAAAGAGGGCAAAAGGCGGAAGCTCCAACATCCAAGCTCCAACATCCAGAGAAACACCAAACTTCAACGTCCAAACAGAGCGATTACCATTTGCAATCATTCATGGTTGATGATCGGAATTTCTCTGGAGCTTGGATGTTGGTGCTTGAAGCTTTTTACCTCACCCGCGCAACACTTCCAACTTCTTCCACGCTGCCCCGCCCTTGATGGTTTCATCCGCCAGCTCCCAACCTTCGCTGATACTTCGAGCGCGTCCCGCCACAAACAACGCCGCCCCTGCATTGAGCAACACTGCATCCAGCTTCGGGCCGCGATCTTCACCGCGCAAAATTCGTCTGATGATTTCGGCGTTCACTTCGCGGTCGCCGCCGAGCAGATCGTCGAGTGTGGCGGGTTGCAACGGAAGCTGGGTGGGATCGAGAATTGACGCTGTGAACCCACGTTCTTGATAAAATTCTGCGACCGTGTTCGGGCCAAGCGTGGAAAGTTCATCAAGGAAGGCGCTAGGTACTGTTTTACTATCGCCTCTCGCCTCTCGCCTCTCGCCTTGGACTTGCCCACAAACAACCATCCCGCGTCGTAAGCCAAGCGATTGCAGAACGTGAGCGAGCGGCTCGCACAATTCAGCTTTCGCCACGCCGAGAAGTTGCGCTGTCGGTCGCACAGGATTCAGCAACGGGCCGAGGAAATTGAAGATGGTGCGTTGTCCGCGTTCGGCGCAAAGCTTGCGCGCCGGGCCGATGTGCTTGAATGCCGGATGATAATTGGGCGCGAAGAAAAACGCGAAGCCATGATCACGTAACGCCGCCGCAGCGTCCGTCGGTGAAAGATCAATCTTGATGCCAAGTGCTTCGAGAACATCTGCGCTGCCAGACTTGGAGGTGATGGCACGATTGCCATGCTTGGCAACCGTCACTCCCGACGCCGCGCAAACGATGGCTACGGTGGTGGAGATATTAAACGTGCCAAGGTGATCGCCGCCTGTGCCACAGACATCGAGGATTTCCCGTGAACGTGTTTCGGCATCGAGCGGCGGTTGGATGGAGCGTGTAAGAAGTTCGTTTGCGAAGGCAGCAATCTCGTCCGCTGCCTCGCCTTTCTTCGCGAGCGCGGTCAGGAACGCAGCCTTGATCTCGACAGAAACGGATTCGGTCGTGAGCGCATTGACCGCAGTGGCGATCTGCGCGGTCGAGAGCGACTGCAACGCGCCGAGTTGTTGAATCAGATTGTCGAGCACAGCAAAAGCATAGGCGTGGGAAGCGACGAGCAAAGCGGAAAGTTTTTTCCGCATTTTTCCAGTGCGACTTTTAATCGCCCCGCCGCCTCGAATTCAGCGCAAGCGTCGGCCAGCGTTCGTCCGCGCGGTGGCGGAAACAACCGCGCCGGGTGACTTATGACGCGACCGCTCTGAGCGGTGAACCGGAATTTTAATTTCCAAGCGCGTGGTGGTGACGTAGTCTGCACACAACATTCGCTCCATTGCCTCATGGCATTACCAAAAAAAGTTCTCATCATTGACGACGACGCCGATTATCGGGCGTTGATGGGCGAGGTTCTCTCGATGGAGGGTTGGCGCGTGTTGGAAGCGGGCGATGGCGAGGCGGGATTGGAAATGGTCAACAAGGAACATCCCGATGTGGTGCTGTGCGATCTGTTGATGCCGCGCAGTAATGGGTTTCTTGTCTGCCGGAAAATTCGCGGCGACTTCACGCTGCGTCACACCAAGATCATCGTCACGTCGGGCAGGGATTATGATTCGGATCGTCTCGCGGCGAAGGAAGCGGGCGCGGACGAATATCTCACCAAGCCGATCAAGCCCTACGATTTGATGGCGTTGATCGCGCGGTTGACCGATGACACGACGATCATGACGCGCGAGGCTGATGTTACGCCGACCGGCCCATCCAAACCTGCGCGGATGAAATTCTGGGGCGTGCGCGGTTCGATACCCACACCAGGGCCGGGCACGGTTCGTTATGGTGGCAACACTACTTGTGTCGAATTACGCGCTGGCGGGGAAATCATTATTTTGGATGGCGGCACGGGATTGCGCCCGCTGGGACGCGAGTTGCTGGCGGAGTTCAAAGATCAACCGCTCAACGTCACGTTGCTGCTCTCGCACACGCACTGGGATCACATCCAGGGATTGCCATTCTTCACGCCGATCTATCAACCACGTTGCCGCCTGCGGATTCTTGGGTTTGAAGGCGCGCGGCGCGGACTGGTGAACGTCCTGACCGGCCAGATGGAAAGCCCTTACTTCCCCGTGCCGTTCGGTGAACTGCCCGGCAATATCGAGGTGGACGAACTCAAGGATTTGGATTTCCCCGTCGGCAATCTCAAGGTGCGGGCGTGGTTTGCGAATCATCCCGGCATCTGTGTCGGCTACAGGATCGAAACGCAGGAAGGCTCGATTGTATTCTTTCCCGACAACGAACCACATTGCCGTTATGACGAAAAGGGCGACGCGCATCCCACGCGCAAAGATGCGTCGCTCGAATACGCTCGCAGCCAGGAAGCGAAGATGACGGAGTTCATCCGGGGCGCGGATGTGCTGATCCTCGACGCGCAGTACGACCGCACGGAATACGAGAAACACGTCGGCTGGGGGCATGGCTGCGTGGACGATGTGGTGACGCTCGCGTTGCGGGCGGACGTGAAACAACTTTTCCTTTTCCATCACGACCCTGATCACGACGACGCGAAGATTGATCACATGCTCGCGCACGCTCGACAGATCGTGGCGAAGGCAAAATCGCCCATGCTGGTGGAAGCCGCCGTGGAAGGCCGCGTGGTGGAACTCGCGAAAAACAAGGCGTGAATACAGCGGCCTTCAGCACTCAAAAATATTTTAGAACCAGACACGTTGGGCAAACCAAAAGCCGCCGAGAATCACTATAAAAATTGAACACGCCGGCACCCAGCGTTTCACAAACACGGGTTTGGTCCGCAGTTTCCAAATCAATGGCAAGAGGATCGCCGCTACGGTGATTTGTCCGAGTTCCACGCCGAGGTTGAAGGAAAACAGCGGTATGGTCACGCCTGAGCCGTTTGAGCCGATGCCTAAATCTCGCAGCACAGACGCGAAGCCAAATCCGTGGATGAGTCCGAACGCGAAAGTCAGCATCCAACGACCTTTGGGATCGCCGTGGCGCAATAGATTTTCCACGCCGACATAGACAATGGACGCGGCGATGAGTGGCTCGGTGTATTTGCCGGGCAGATCGAACACGTTGAATGTGGCCACCGCCAACGTGATCGAGTGGGCGAGCGTGAACGCGGTGATGACCAAGAGCGCTGATTTGAAAGTGCGCGTGACAATCAACAAACCGAACAAGAACAGCAGGTGATCGTAGCCCGTGCCAATGTGTTCAACGCCGAGTTTGAGGAAATCAACAAACGTGTGCGGCGCGGGTTCGGCGGCAGCGGGCTCACTCGGAGTTCCAATCTCGATGGAGACCGAATTATTCTTGGCATCCAAGAGCCGGTCTGCCACGGACTCGCCGGCGGGATTGATCAACGAGAAAAACATCCGGTGGCCGATCGCGAGTTGCTGGATGACGGGGAACTTCATCCGTAATTCATGGAAGCATGGAGTGGCATAGCGCAAGAGGACATCCACGCGGTCGCCTTCATTAAGTTGGCAGCCAACGTTGGTCGGCTTGGCAATTCCATCGTCGAAGTGGACTTCGCATTTCTCGGCTATGGCACTGGCCAGCTTTTCGCGACCGGCGAAAAACTCGTTCGTGGAGACGTGGCCATCGTGATCGGTATCCAGAGAAATAACCTGCTCGGTTTCGCGTATCGCAAAGGCAATGACCGTTTGGAGTTCGTTGGTCTGGAGGCGAACGGTGGCGATGCTCAAGCCAACATCATGCGCGCGGCCAAGGCTGAGGGAACACATGGAGATTATCACACATACCCAGCGAGTCAGGCGGAGCAAAAAATTTGAGGCAATCACGCGCGGCGCATCGTAGAACGTTTCTACCGACCAACGAAAGAAAAACAGCGGCCAACGAATTTGCTGGCCGCCGTTCTTGTAATTCAGCGCTTAGGGATGGGTGTGGTTACGACCGTTATGAGGGGTGCCAGCATAAGGGAACACTTTGTTGTATCCGGCGTCATTGGCGCTGACGCCATCAATGCCGTCGGCCACGCGGATGACGAGCGGTCCACGGAGGTCGCTGATGAGTGCGGTCACGGCGATGTCAATGACGTCATCGCCGAACCGGCGACCATTGGGCCAACCGCCGGGAATAGAACCGCCGTTGCCGAATGGGTCTTGGATCGCGCTTTGCAACACATCAC
Source organism: Verrucomicrobiota bacterium (assembly GCA_043741175.1). Taxonomy (GTDB): domain Bacteria; phylum Verrucomicrobiota; class Verrucomicrobiia; order Limisphaerales; family JADLHS01; genus JADLHS01. The sequence goes on along the minus strand of JAYUAV010000489.1, from coordinate 7,167 downwards.
CACCGAAAATGCTCAGGCGTGAGAAGCCCGCATCGTCTGGATTCACGGCGTGTCCCGCGCCGCTGCCAGCGACACGAACTGGACCGGTGGAGAGGTCCACCTTGATGAGGTCAGGGATGAAGATGCCTGCGATGTCGGTGCGATTTGAGGTGATTGCCGGACCACTGCCGCCGAAGACGAGCGCGTTGATCAAGCCAGCGAGTTCGGGATTGAGTGCGTATTTCTTAAACAGCGCGGCATCTTTTGCAGGTGAGGTGCGGTTGTAACGATCCTTGTCGGCAATGGCGACGAGTGCTTCACAGAAGAGCGGATTGCCCTGACGACCGACCTGCACCCAATCACCAAAATTGGTATCATTGCTGTCACGAATCACCCGCACTTGCCGGCGGCTGGTGGTGGCATACACGCCGACGATCTGTTGATCACCGCCGAGTTCGCTCACCGGGATGACAAGGCTCAACAGGTGCATGTTGAATCCGCCTTGCGAATCCTTTCCAGAGCTGCGCAGTTGCAGCAGATCGAAGATGGATTGGATATCCCCGTAGAAACCGTCTTCGCGTTGACCGGCAAAGGCGCGGTAGCCGTTGGTGTAAACAAATGTGCCCTGTTGCGTGTAACGGTCAAACTCCGCAAACGTTGTGCGTCCGTCCTTGGCGGGATTTCCACCGTTGTCGCCTTGATTGTAGAACGGGGTTGCGATGCCTTGGTTGTTGGGAGGAACGATGCCGGTGCCAACAATCGTGCGGCGACGGCTTTCGTCGCATTGGGAGGAGCGATCCACCTTGGTGATGGTATAGGTTTGAACCAGATTCTGCGCTGAGTCAGCGATGTTGGTGATCACGCCAAGGTAGGATTGAAGAATTGTGGCCTTGGTCTTGTATTCCGTCTTGAAGTGGAATTGATAGCTGACGGTCGGCTTGCCTGCGGCAACGTCGTCGCCCGTGGCCAGATGGATTTCGTAAAGGACGTTGTCATCGAAGTTGTATTTGTTCGGCCCGATTCCAGGCTCTTCATGCGGATAAACGCCGAGCGCGGTGACGAGCACCTTCTGACCGGCGGCCATGCGTACGAATGCGTAAACGTCCGTGGTGTTCGCAGCCGGATCAAGCGTGATCAACGGCGCATCCATGTGACTGGATGCAGAAGCGGATCCGCTGAGGCAGGCCGCAGCGAGGATCACCGCGCAACAACGTGCGAGAGGAGTGTTTTTTTTCATGTCTGTTGTTCTTTCTGTTTTGGTTTTTTTTAGTTTTCGCTTACGTCAGTAATCGGAAGCGGAAATGGATTTGTCTCCCATAGCGATGAGGTTTCATCTGCGTTCGTGGAAATGGCAGCGAAACTGTCCGGCAGCTTGAGCAACAAGCTCCGTTCCGATGGCAGCAGTTCGTTCATCGCGACGGCTCGGGTGAACCAATGTTCTGCCTGCTCGGAGTGACCAGCGCGCGATTCAATCACCGCCGCGTGAAAAAACAGCCGGGCGTCCTTCGTCCCCTCAGCCAGCGCGCGTTCGAGATGCGGACGCGCGTCATCCAAACGACCCGCCGCCGCCAAAGCCCACGCCATCGCGTCATGAGTAAAGACGTCTTCGCGGTGTTTTAATTCCTGTTCGGCGAGGCGGACGGCGAGATCGGGATTCTCACCGCGCGTGGCGAGATAAAGCGAAAGCGTGCGTGGATCGGCGGCTTCACCTCGGTTGGCAATTAAACTTTCGGTGGCGGCGGCTTCGGATTCGCGCCCGTCGGCGCGCAACGCTTCGGCCAGTGCCCATTGATATTCCGGCAGCGGATTTTGTTGCGCGGCACTTTGCAGGTCGGTGATGGCGGCATCGAGGTCATCTTGTTGGAGGGACATTTTTCCACGCAGCAACAGGGCGGGCGGATAATCGGGGCGCAGTTCCAACGCTGCGTCGCAGGTTTGCTGCGCGGCTTCGGTTTCGCCGGAATGGAGTTGCAGCGTCGCGAGCCGACTGTTGACCCACGCCGCAGAATCGGCATCGCGCGGCGAGCTGGCACTGACGGCGGCCTGCATCATTTCGATGGCCCCCGGGAGATCGCCCGTGAGCCAGCGGACGTGCGCGATGCGGGAGAAGGATTGCAGATCGGGCCGAAGATCAACCATCGTTTGATATGCGGTGACGGCTTCCTTGAGCCTGCCTTGCTCCATCAAGGAATCGCCAAGCAGCGCGAAGTCGAAGGGTAGGCCACGCTTCGCCGCGAGTTCGCGCGCAACGACCTCGGCTTCCTTGAAGCAATGCAAACTTTCCAAAGCATGACCGCGCAGCAACAGCCCTTCCGCGCAACCGGGCGTGTCCGCCTCCAAAACATTCGCGCACGCTTCAGAGAGTTTGTAGAAACCGGAATCAAAACTTTCGTGAGCTTTTGCCACGTACGCCCAGCCGAGTCGTTCGAGCGCGGCCTGCCGATTGATGCCGCGCTGGACCTGTTCCTGGAATTTCCGAATCTCTTTGTCGGTTCGTCCTTCGCCTTCATGCTGGACGAGCACGAGCGCCAAGAAATCAATGGCTTCAGTCTGGACAAAGACTTCCACTGGCGGCGTTGCCACCGCCGAGGTCGAAACTGATTTGCGTTCACAGCCAGCCACCAGCACGCCAGCTATTGCTATCAGAAGAAATCCGTTTTTGAGTTTCATATTTCAAGATGAGTTACGCCCGCGCCCGGCGGGTGGACGCAAAAATGTCTTGAAGATGTAAAAATTATTTTGCATCCAATTTCTTTTCGCCTACGTATGATCGCCTCACGATGTGGAGAGCCAACGGAGCACCAACCGATAACCACGCCATGCACGAATCAGATTCCGCCGCGAAACCAACAGTATCGGACCTCAGCCGTTATTCATTGTTAAGCGCCTTGCGTGAGCGTCGCTCTCGGCGCTTCGGCCTCGGCATGAAAATTCCCGCAGGGCCGCTGGCGTTTGAGAGTCGCCACAAACCCAAGCCGCTAACGGAAGCGGAGGAAGCGGCGTTGGTCTTCGCAGCTTGCGGCATCACGGGACACGCGCTCGCAGATTTTAATTATGCCAAGGACGGCGGTGGTAACATCATGGCGGGCTTGGTAGCGCGCACGATTGCGAGCGGTGACGGTTTGCAAACGGTTTCTCTCGTCGTGACCAACGACGAAGCGACCTATCTCATCCGCAAACCGCGCGAGTTACCAGCAAATGAAATCTCCAAGCTGATTGAACTCGGCCAGCGTGGGGAATTCACCGAGTTGTATCGGCGGTGTCGCGTGAAGATCAAAGATGGTCGCACCACCACACCGATTGAGCCGCTGTTCAACATCAACGCGAATCGCTGGGCGTCGCACGCGCCGGGCACGAGTTATTTCCTGCCGGTGAACGATCTGACGTTCATGTACGTCAACGGCCTGCTGGAGATTCTCAACGAACACACCGGCGCGTTTATCCTCGACGAACGGAATCATTTTCTCCCGGCGGGGCTGGCGAAATTCGCCCTTAGTCAAGGCGGTCATCTCGAATCTGACCCGAACAAAGGACGCGTCGCCACAGTGCGACAGGTCGAGCAGTTCGTGACGGAATTTGTGACCGCCGAGCAAGGGATGATGTTGCAAAATCTCGGCCTGATGGCGGAGGCACTCGGCGTGGGCGGTTATCCTAATTTCGCCAATCACGAGTTCGCTTGGTTTCAAGCACTGGGCTTTCGCATGGAGGAAATGCCCGCGAACCGCTACGTCGGCGCAAGTTGGCTGCCGTCGCTCGCGATGAAATTCCTCAAGCGCAATCCGAGCATTCCGTATCCGGTCGGGCTGGAGCGGAACGGCGAAGTGTTGCTAAAACCGTTTTGCCCGCCGTATTACAAATCAATGACCGAGGCCGTGCGTGCGGTGGTGGATGCCAAGTTTGGCGCGCAAGGTTTGTTCCGCAGCGTAGGTGCGGGCAGTGCGTGGAAAGATCACAACGGCATGGTGCAAACCGTCGCGCCTGTCAGCGAGGCAACGATTGCCGCAGTCACGGCGTATTGCGAATACCTGTTTGCTCGCTACGGGCGCTTCCCCGTTTACATGCCGCCGTACCGGACGGTGCTGGGTTTTCAAGCGGCGCATCTGGATGCGGAGTTCTACGACAAGTTTTATCGGCCAGAGGCATTGAGCGAATCGCAGCGGGAAGATTTCGAGCGGCAGAAGCGAGGTTGATTCACGCCATCGCGAAGGCCACGAGCGGATCATCCGTCGTGAGCACGGCGAGCAAGGTGCAGCCTTCAACGGAGTAATTCTCTTCGTGTTGCGAGCCGCCATCGGCGTGATGGAAGTCTCCTGCGCCAAGGCGACGATTACCGATGTGCAGGTCGCCGGTGAGGATATAGAAATCTTCTGGCCCAGCATTGATGTGTGCGGGATAACGCGCGCCCGCATCGAGCTTGCCCATCAGTACGGCGTAGCCGCGATCTTTGTCCAACGACAGGAGTTTGATGTAGGTGCCGGGGATAGGCAGCGGCTTCCAATCTTTCGCACCCGGCGCGTCAATGAATCTCAGGCTGGGAATCAGCGGCGGCAAAAATTTCTTCGCAGCTTGCTTGCTGACGTCCACGGATGCGATGCGTTGCAAAACTTTATCGCGCAATCCGGGCGGTAACGGCTGTGCGGGCGAACTCAAGGCAACCAGGTCTGCCGTGCGCTGCAACTGACGCACGAACTGGCGTAACTCCTCATTGCCGCGCAGCTCGCACTCGAACGCGGTTTGCTCCGCGTCCGGCAGCGCGCCCAACGCGTAGAGGCTGGCTTGTTCTTGTTGTTGCTCGTTGATCATAGGTAGCCCTGCAAACTTTCACGGAGCTTCATCATGCCACGCCGGATGCGGGCTTTGATCGTGCCCAAAGGTTCGCCCAATGCCTCGGCGATTTCAGCGTGCGTCAATCCGCCGAAGAAAGCCATCTCGATGACCCGCCGCTGATCTGCGGGCAGATTGCCCACGGTGGAACGGATTTGAATTACGGCTTCCTCGCCCAATTCCACAGCGGCCTCGCCATCACTGGTGATCTCAAAATTCTCCTGAAATTGGTCGGCCAGCTTGCTACGACGTTGACGTGAGCGCAGTCGGTCAATCGAACGATTGCGCGTGATGCGCATGGCCCAAGTGAACGGCGAGCCGAGTGCGTCGTCGAACGTCGCGGCCTTCTCCCAGATTTGTACGAATACGTCTTGCACAACTTCCTCCGCTTCGTGGGTATCTCCCAAGATGCGTGTGGCGGTTGAAAACAGCGGCCTGGCTACCTGATCGTAGAATCCAGCCAACGCTTGCCGGTCGCCAGTGGCGATCCGTCGGAGCAAATGGACTTGAGATTCCTCAGCCGGGTTTGGGTCGAGCATACGTTACGGTCACTCGCATCGGGAATCATCCCGGCGCGAATCAACACCGCCCAGCCTGCCGCGAATTCCCGATCTTCACCAGTCACAAATTCCACAGTGATGATTTTCATATCCATATGTTACAACGCGGTGACAGCGCGTCTGGATGCACTTGTAGCGGGATTTATTGCTTGGCAATGACCGGGATAACCAGCCACCAAGCGTTCAGTCGCAGAATTTTATTCTGAACGAGTGCTGGCAACGCAGTCCGGACGCTCAAGTTTTGGCGCACGCACCACCGACTGGACTAAAACTTATTGCAGAACCGTTCGCCGTAGATGCGCGTCCGGTGTCGGGCAACCGCTATTCCCCGATGGCACACGGTATGCGTTTGGATTCATTGCAGCCGGAAGAACGAGCCCAGCATGACTGCTCCGCTGTTGGAATAGTCGCGGGATTCCCGGAAACAAATTTATGAAAATGTCATCGCACCAACCCAAGTTGATCACCGCCGCAACCTCTCCCACCTCCACCAGCACCACCTCGAATTTGCCTGTGGCATTGGCGATGGATCGCGATGACCAGACCACGTCCAATTCCTTTTTGATGCGCGGCAATGCTTTCACGAGCATGGGACTGGTGGAGGATGATTCCACGGACATCTTCACCCTGACCCGCTGTTCACCGCTGAATGATTTTTAGAACGCCGTTGACAGGAATGAGACAGAGACTGTCTCGAAGTGAACCCGTAGTTTGAACCGCTAATCTCCTACCTCACCATCAATTCACGCGGGTCTTCGTCCTTCAAACCGTATTTCATCGCGAACCGCAGCAGCCCGATGCTGTAAGCCGAGTTGGATGCCGCACCACCGAAGATACGTCCCATGTGTTTGTTCATGTGGGGAAACATCAGCTTCACGAACAGCTTGTCGCGCATCTTCTCGCCGACCTTGAAGCAGGTGAACAATCGCCCGCCATACCAATAGTCCACAATCTCATGCCACGTTTCGAGGTGGTGGATCACTTCCCATTGATAATCTTCAAATGCTGCGTGAGTTCCGTCCGCGATGGCTTCCGCCAGTTTGAATGCACCCTGCATTCCGAGGAACAGTCCGCTGGAAAACACTGGATCAATGAAGCCCGCCGTATCGCCCACGAGTGCCCAACCGTCACCCACCACGCGTTTGGAGACGAGTTGGTAATTCGCGTACTCCATCACGGGCGTGATGCGCTTTGCGTCTTTGGCGACCTTGCTCAACACGGAATCCTGTTTCAACAGGTTGTCGTAACGCTCTTCCTTCGTCGCTCCGAACTGCGGCAAGTGTTCCGCTGGCACAACCATGCCGAGTGACACGCGGCCCGGCAGCGGAATCCGCCAGCTCCAGCCGCGATCCAATCGCGTGGTGTGAACATGGCCTTCATGATCGAGATGCGCCTGATCCAGATGCGCGAACAGCGCGATGTCCTTGCGGCGACCCGGCGTGGCGGGGATTTCCAGCAAGTTCGGCAACAACCGCAGGCGACCCGTGGCGTCCACGATCAAGTCTGGTGCTTCGGTAAAGTAACCGAGCGCTTCCGCGAGCGTTGCGGCACTGAGTTCGACGCGATCTGTCCCCGCCACGCGCGTGACTTCGGCAGGCGTTTCATAAACAGCGACACCCGCTTTCTGCGCGGCTTCGAGCAGGGTCGCATCAAACAGATCACGCGGGACATTGTAGGCGTAACGTGGCAGTCCGCGCAGTTGCTCGAAGAAGAAGGAGAAGTTCGTATCGTCACTCAGATTGAACGTCGCACCCGGTTTCAACATGCTGAACTTCCGCACCTCGTCCTCGACGCCAAGCTTGCG
>JAYUAV010000488.1:0-5591 GCA_043741175.1 Verrucomicrobiota bacterium | reverse complement strand
CCTTTCTCAATGCACCGCACCGCTGGACGCGGTGCTGCTGGGACGACGAGTCGTCCCAGCAGAAAAAGCGGCGACAAGTCGCCGCACTCCACATTTTTCTCTCGACGCCCCAAACTTGCGCGGTACTTTCAGTCACACCCAACAAAACCGGAGGTAGGCGCATCTTGACTGTCCGGGATGTTGCGTCTTCGGGATAGACGGAACGCCGCGTTCGCGCGGCAACGGAATGATTTACCACATTGTTGCCACGCGAAGGCGGCGTTCCACTTGTGATTTTTCGTGTCCATTCGTGTCCATTCGTGGTTAATTCCCGACCATGTCACAACATCACATCGGCATCATCGGAGGCAGCGGGCTTTACAACATTGAGGGCTTCACCAATCAAAAGTGGGTGAAGATCAAAACGCCGTTCGGAGCACCTTCGGATGAATTGCTCACCGGCAAACTCGCTGGACGTGAAGTGGTTTTCCTTCCGCGTCACGCGCGTGGACATCGCATCCTGCCGAGTGAGTTGAATCATCGCGCCAACATCTGGGCGATGAAGAAGCTTGGTGTCGCGTGGATCATCAGTGTCAGCGCGGTTGGATCGCTCCAGAAAAAATACAAACCATGCGACATCGTGCTGGTGGATCAATTCCTAGATCGCACCAAGCGCGACTTTGAACACACGTTCTTCGGGCGTGGCATCGTGGGGCATGTGGCGTTTGCGGATCCGATCTGCGAGGAGTTGCGGCAGTTGCTCCTGAAATCCGCTCGCGCCCAGAAAGCCCGCGTCCACGATGGCGGCACTTACGTCAACATGGAGGGGCCGCAGTTCAGCACCCGTGCCGAATCCACCACGAATCACAAGCTCGGCTACGATGTCATCGGCATGACAAATCTTGGCGAGGCCAAGTGCGCCCGCGAAGCGGAGATCGCCTACGCGACGATGGCAATGATCACCGACTACGATTGCTGGAAGGTGGACGAGGCGCATGTGACCGTGGAGATGGTGGTATCCAACGTGACGCAAAACGCCGCGACAGCCAAAGCCGTCATCACGCGCGCCATCACACAGATTCCTGCAACACCCAACTGGGCGTGTCACTCGGCACTCAACAACGCTATCATGACCGACCGCAAAGTCTGGCCGAAGAAAACCATCGCCGAGTTGAAGCCGATTCTGGCGAAGTATCTGTGAACTTGTTTTGCGCCCGGTTTTCGGCCATAGTCTCGCCATGGAAATTGTCTTCACCGTGACGCAGGAAAGCGATGGCGGCTATGTGGCTGAGTGCCTGTCGCATGACATTTTTACTCAAGGCAATACTTGGGATGAATTGCGTGCCAATGTTCGTGAAGCGGTAACCGCCTTCTTCTTCGACCAACCCAGTCCCGCCACCGTGCGGTTGCATCTGGTGCGGGACGAACTTTTCGCAGTCGCATGAAGCTTCCGCGCGATCTGAGTGGCGCCGAGTTGATCAAGCTCCTCTGCAAATACCACGGTTATCAGCGCGTCAATCAGGAAGGCAGCCACGTCATTCTCGAAACCGAAAATCCCCGCCACCATCGTCTGGCAGTTCCTGATCACAGTCCGCTTCGCATCGGCACGCTCAATGCCATCCTCCGCGCCGTGGCAGAAATCAAGGGTACGACCAAGGATTACATTCTTAACCCACGCTGATCGTGGCTGTTCTTGAGGGTTACACTTGGAAAAATCACCAGGCCTTGTTTCGTCCCAAGTCTTTTAGAAGAGCGACGATTAACGCAGATGAATGGTTTCATTTCGCCTTTGCGTTGAATCTAATTTGAGCTTCCCGCATCATGCGCCCATGAAATGCGTGGTCACCGCCGGGCCGACTTTTGAACCGCTGGATCAGGCGCGTCGGCTCACAAACTTTTCCACAGGGCGTCTCGGCACAGAACTCGCCAACTTCCTCACCGCACGCGGACACGATGTCACGTTGCTGCTCGGTGAACAATCCACGCACTGCGGCGAGCGCAACGCCGCCAACATTGTCCGCTTCACCACCACGGCGGACCTGTCGGCAAAACTTCAACCGCTTGGAAAACAAGACTGCGCCGCAGTGTTTCACGCGGCAGCGGTGAGTGATTTCATGTTCGGCAAAGTCTGGTCGCGCGCAGCTTTGGGTGAGTTAGCCGAGATCAAGTCGGGCAAGTTCTCCACGCGTCAGGGAACATTGCTCGCAGAACTCGTCCCCACGCCGAAGGTGATTGTCTCGCTCCGCGATTGGTTTCCGAAGGCGCAAATCGTCGGCTGGAAATACGAAGTGGACGGAGACCGAGCGGGTGTGTTGAAGGCTGCTCAAGTTCAGATGCACGAGTGCCGCACCGATGCGTGTGTCGCCAACGGCCCGGCTTACGGACGCAGCTTTGGACTTCTGACCGCAGACGGGAAGCTTTCTGACTTACGCGGTGGCGAGGAATTATTCGCCGCACTGGAGCATTTGATCCAGAGCCGATGAGAATGCCGGGACAAACCACGCCGGTAATGACGAAGAGTGGAACAGCATCTCCATGCCGGAAATCTTTCTTAGTTCTTCGATTTTCACCAGATGCTCGAACACCGCCTAACGCTTTGGTTGAGCGACTAACGGAAGCGACACCCCCGGTCAGCGTCAACAAAGAGCAGCATCCTGAAGGGGATGCCAGAATCTCTGCGACCTCTCCGAGGTCGTGAAACATTCCGAATCTTCCGGGGGTGTCGTCGTCCCGCTTTCGCGTGACTCCTCAACCCCCGGCTAATTTCTCGCAGCCCTCCGGGTTGTCTCCAGGACAAACGCCACGTTCAAGAAACTGAGGGACGACAGTCAGCGGGTATTTGCTGGGCGGGCACACGATTCTGCCTTGTCACACCTGCGCGCGAATGCCGTTTAAGTATTTCAAACCTTCACTCGCGAGTTGTTCAGGTGAATCCGCGAGTTGCCGCCAGATGCAACAGAGCCGCGCAATCTCCGGCATGTTCGGATCGAAAGACTCGATGGTGACGCAACCTTCGTAATTCACCGCCTTGAGAGCACGGAAGAAATCGAGCCACGGCACCTGACCGCGACCGGGAATACCGCGCTGATTTTCGCAGGCATGAATGTAACCGAGCAACGGGCCGCATGTTTTCACCGCGCCTACAAAGTCATCTTCCTCGCGGATCATGTGGAACGAGTCCAGATGCACGCGCACGTTGGGTTGACCCACTTCCTTGCAAAACGCGACGGCATCCGCCGCGATGTTGATGAAGTGCGACTCGAACCGGTTGACCGGTTCAACGGCGATGTTCATGCCGGGTGCGATTCGTGCAGCGTATTGAGCGAGCGTGCAAAAATGTTCCACCGCCCAATTCCATTCATGGGTCGTGCGCATCTTGCCGGTCAGATAACCCCAGCCCGCGTAGGTCACGCCGCCGTAGCCTTTCGATCCGCACTCCGCGCTCAGATCAATGAGTCGCTTGGAATAATTCAACGCAGCGGCTCGGACGTTTGCTTCGGGCGAAATCGGATTGGCGTGAGCAGGCAGACCGATGCCTGTATAGATTTCGAGACCGAGATCGGCGGCGCGGCGTTTCACCTTCGCCGCCGGAAAATTATCCGCATCGAACGGGATGATTTCCAGCGCGTCGAAGCCGAGCGACTTGGCCTTGTCGAGCAGTGGAAGGTCTTTTTCAACAAACGTTGCGCTGAAGAGAAGTGAGTGGATGCCGAATGTCATAGGTTGAATTTGTCCACTCTGAGTAAAGGAACTGCGCGAGTCAGGCAATCGTAAAACTTAACATCCGAGACGGTGATGATTTCGATGGGATTGTCCTTTGCGAGAACCGATGCCTCCATTTTGTCCTCACCACTGTTGCAATCCAAGAGATGATCATGGTACGCGATAGACACGGAAGAAGCGTGCGGTGTCGTTAAGGTTCGTGGCGTAGGTGAAGGTTGAACCCGTGGCGACGAGATTGTTTGCGAGTGTGCTCCACGTTGTCAGGTTGGTGGAGCCTTCCACGCGATAGGGCTGGCCGGGGACGGATTGCCAGTTGAGCGTCACGGTCAGATTACTGCGCGTGAAGGAGAGCAGTTGAAATGGTTTGTCGTAAGGATTGTTGAACGTCATCACCACGGGCAGATGATCGGACGCCATCACGGAATCTGTGGCGAGTAACGGCGCGGGCGGGCTGGGCAACAAATCGGTGCGAAACACTTGGCTGCTGGCGATGTTGGAGAACAGCAGCGTGCAGGGCAGGATGTAATCGAATCGCACATCCAGCGTGCCTTGAATCGAGAGCGTCAGTTCGCTTCCATTGAACGGGTTTGCCGGAGTGGTCAGTTGCAGACCTGTCGGCGCGGTGAGCAGGCGTTGGATCGGAAGGCTGCTGATGTAATTCATGCCGGGACGGACGATGTCCTCGTTCAGATCGCCGGTGAGCAGGTACGGATGCAGGCTGTTGGTGGTGAGAAATACCGTGACCAGAAAATTTGAAATCGCGCCCGCCTCCGCGCCCCGGCGGTTGGTGTCCGTCTGTGGATTGGTGGTGGTGGCCTTGAGATGCGAGGTGAACACATGCAACGGCTGCGGATAACCCGGCACGGCGAGTTGGGCTTCAAACAAATCACGCGTGAAGTTTCCGCTGTAACCGAAGTTGGAAAGGTTTGTTCCATCGAGCCAGCTTTTCGAGAGCGTGATGGGGAACTTGCTGGCGATGGCACTGCGGATGAATGTGTCGCTGCCGGGACTGATGACGAGGTTGTAATTGGAGAGGAACGAGCGCGTCCAGTTGGTCATGTAATAGGACTGGCTGACGGGGATTTCGTTGAATGCGATGACATCCGGGTTGAGATAAAGAATCTGGCGTCCGATGGCCTGGACTTGGGCGGCGTTGGTGTTCCAGTTTGCCGCGCCGTTGCCTTTGACGTTGTAATGCAAAAGGGTGAGTGCCGGGGCAGCGTTCAGTGACAACAGTGCGGCGAACAGCAGGGCAAGGCTCAACTGATATTGTTTTTGAGGCATGGTGGGGTGGTTGTGAATCGCGTGGTGATTAGGAATCAAAATCATGGCACACGATACACCCTGAAGTAGCGCATCGCATCGTTAAGGTTCGTGGTGTAGGTGAAGGTTGAACCCGTGGCGACGAGATTGTTTGCGAGTGTGCTCCACGTTGTCAGGTTGGTGGAGCTTTCCACGCGATAGGGCTGGCCGGGGACGGATTGCCAGTTGAGCGTCACGGTCAAATTGCTGCGCGTGAAGGAGAGCAGTTGAAATGGTTTGTCGTAGGGATTGTTGAACGTCATCAGCACGGGCAGATGATCGGACGCGGTCTCGGAATCTGTGGCGAGCAGCGGCGGTGGCGGACTTGGCAACAGGTCGGAGCGGAACAACTGACTGGAGGCAATGTTCGCGAACAGAAGATCGCACGGCAGGATGTAATCGTAGCGCTTGGTCATGCTGGCGGCTTGAATGGAAAACGTCAGGCTGCTGCCGTTGAACTCGTTGGTTGGCGTCGTCAACACGAGGCCGGTGCTGTTGGTCAATCGCTGGATCGGTTGTTGGCTGCCGGTGGCCGGGATGAGGATGTCTTCATTCATGTCGCCGGTGAGCAGATAGGGTTGCAGACT
>JAYUAV010000487.1:0-7912 GCA_043741175.1 Verrucomicrobiota bacterium | reverse complement strand
ACCAGCGCATGATCGGCGGGAGTGGTTGTTGCCCCCAAACCAAATCTTTCCTTCAACACTTCAATCAATCGCCGATCCATCTCAATAGCCAGCACCTCGCCCGCTCTTTCCAGCAGCAACTCCGTCAGCGGCCCCAGCCCCGGTCCGATCTCTAAAATCTTGTCCGCCTTCGTCACCTCGCCCGCATCCACAATGCGCTTGAGTTGGTTCGCATCGTGCAAAAAGTTTTGCCCAAGCGATCTCGTGAGTTGGATGTTGCGCTTGTCCAGCAGCGCGCGCATGTCGGAAAGTTTCATGGGAGGAAAAATGGAAACACGGATGGACACGGATTTGGAGTGCGGAGACTTGTCGCCGCTTTCACCGCTTTGGAGACTTGTCGCCAAAGCAGTGCCGCGTTCAGCGGCGCGCCAAACCAATAGACGCTTTTCTCACGCTCGACGGCGACAAGTCGCCTGCCGAAAGCGCGGACAAGTCCGCGCACTCCAAAGGCCGCGCTCCGTTCCCATCCGTGTTTATCTGTGTTCATCCGTGGTTCAGAATCTTCATGAGTTCCGCCCCCATCCGTGTGAGTTGCGCTTCGGTGATCGTGAGCGGTGGCGTGAAGCTGATTATGTTTCCGTGTTCGCCTTCCGGCAACAGGATGTAGCCGCGATGCAACATCGCCTTGATGACGCGCAATGATTCCGCCGTCGCCGGTGAGCCGTCGGTATTGAGCAACTCAAGTCCAGCCATGAGGCCGTATCCGCGAGCGTGGAGAGTTGATGGTTGATGGTTGATGGTTGATAGAAGTTCCAGCAGACGCGCCCCCAGCTTCGTGCTGCGTTCGCAAAGTTTCAGCCGTTTGATTTCCGCGATTTGCGCCAACGCCATCGCGCAGCCGACGGGATGACCGAGAAACGTGCTCGTATGAATCGCCTCGCCTTGCGACGCGGGCCAGGCCGCATCCATCATGTCCGCGCGTCCGACACATGCGGAGAGCGGGAAGCCGCCTGTGAGCGCCTTGCCGAGACAGATCAAATCAGGAACAACGCCGCTGTGTTCGCACGCAAACCATTTTCCCGTGCGTCCGAATCCGGTGTAAATCTCATCAAGGATCAGCAGCGCGCCGTGTTGGTCGCAAAGCTTGCGGAGCAGCGGGAGAAATTCTGGTGGGGGAATATTTATGCCACCACGCGCTTGGATGGGTTCGACGAGGATTGCGCCGATCTTCTCGCGGCGAAGAATAGAGCGTAGCTGCGCTTCAATCTGTTTGAAGGCGACGACGTGAGGAGTCGTCGGGCTGCGGTGTTTTCCGAGACGACTCCTTACGTCGTCGCCTTCAGGGAATGGAACGAAGTGCCCAAACTCCCGGAGCTGCGAACGGAACGGCCCGCGAAAGTGTTCGCGATGCGTGGCATTAAGCGCGCCGTAGCCGAGTCCATGATACGCGCCCTCAAACGCGATGACGCCGCGTTTGCCTGTGGCGAGAATCACTGTCTTGAGTGCGGCTTCCACTGCCTCGAAGCCAGAGTTGTTGAAGATGACCTTCCCGGATTGCCGATTGCCGATTGCCGATTGCCGATTTGATTTCGCCCACCGCTCAAACGTGATCCGGCTCAACTCCCGCGCGAGTTCGGCCTTGAGCGCGTGCGGATGGACGTCACCCATCGCGTGGAGCAACGTCGCCATCTGCTTTTGTCCAGCGCGCACTACGGCGGGATTTGCATGACCCGCCGTCGCGACGCCGAACGCGGCGGTGAGATCGAGATATTTCTTTCCCTCCGCGTCCCAGACGTGAACGCCCTTGGCGCGTTCCCAGACGATGGGCCATGAGCCGTCCGGTTCAGTGAACAGTACGTTGCGTGATTCGTAGTCGCGGAGTAGGGCGAGGGTTTGGTGCGTGTTCATGAATTCTTAACCACGGATGGACACGGATGGACACGGATAGAACACCGACGTAATGGAGCGCGGCCTTCAGGCCGCTTCACCAAACGAATGTCAGTAGCGTGCGAAAGTTGAAGCGGGCTAAAGCCCGCGCTCCGTCCGAATTCGTGTTCCTTCGTGTCCATTCGTGGTTTCAAACTCCGCGTTGTTCCGGTGGCCAGATGATCTTGTGCAACTGCGCTTGGAAACGTACCGGCAGCGCGTCGGCGACGATGCGCTCGACCAAATCTTTCCGCGTGATCGGCGTCAGTCCGTCCGGCACACGCTTGAGCGACTTGTCCTGTTGCTCAGGTCGCAGCGGATGCACCCACGACATCAGCAGCGGACAGATCGCGTCGAGTTTGTGCGCGGCGATCTGTTGCTTCGCCCACTCGTAATCTTCCACGGTGCTGATGACGAACTTGATTTCGTCCGTGGTCTTGAGGTGCGGAATATTCTCAAACCGATTGCGTTCTACCTCACCGCTGGCGGGGCATTTCAAATCCATGATGCGCCGCACTCGTGGATCAACTTTGGAGATGTCCAACGCACCGCTGGTTTCCACGAGGACGGTGAATCCGTCGTCGCAAAGTTGTTTCATAAGGACGAGTGCGTTGGGTTGAAGCAGTGGTTCGCCGCCGGTGAGTTCAACTAAGGGAAGTTGCTGGTTGCTGGTTGATGGTTGATGGAGAGAAAAAGGCTTTGCCAAGCGCAACACATCCGCGCGCACTTCACTGAGTTCGCGCTTCTTTCCTTCCGTGAACGCATACGCCGTGTCGCAGTAAGAGCAGCGGAGATTACAGGCTGTAAGTCGCACGAAGACGCACGGCAGCCCAGCGAAAGTGCTTTCGCCCTGCAAACTCAGATAGACTTCGTTGACGACCAGCGTTTCAGACATCGGGCGAAGTGTAGTCCGTGCGGGGCGAGTGGTGAAAGACGAATTGCTGTGGGCGTGTTGGCCAAGATAGGAGCGCGGGCTTCAGCCCGCTTCAACGTCCATTGGGAGGGATCCCAGAAAATAGCCAGCCCGCTTTGGTTGCGGGCATTGAAGCGGCGTGAACGCCGCGCTCCTCGGAGTTCACTGAAGCCACACGCGCCCGCGCGCGGACCAAGCCGCATTTGTGATCGCGTTCGTATAGGTCACGATGCTGCCGTTGCCCGGAAGATTCGAGTAACCCGGGATCACGCTCCAGTTTGCTGGCGAGGCGAGGTTGGTTGTCTGCAACAAATCATAACGGCGTTCGAGGCCGAAGTATCCAGAGCCGGTGATGGCTTCGCTTTGAAATGAAACGGTCACGTTGCCGTCCGGCAAACGGCTCGCGCTGATCTTGAACTTACTGTTCGGATTCGTGGCGCTCGTGCCTGCCACGTATTCCGCTGTGTCGCTTGCGCCGTCGCCGTCGGTGTCGCTGTTGAGTGTCGTGCCGACAATGTTCGTGCTGCCGTAGGTTTCGATTTCGTAAGCGTCAGGCAAACCATCGCCATCTTTATCAGCCAATGGCGACACACCCGGCGTGGCGAATGGCGTTGTGCCCGCCATCCAACTCAACGGATCGTTTCCCCATGCGTCGGGTGCGCGACGGAGCAATGACGGCCCGCCACCTGCCGCTTGTGTCGGCCACGGGAGCGCGGAGGAATAACTCACTTCATCTTCGAGCAACATCGGTATGAAGGTCGGTTCACCGGCGGGCGGTTCGTCGGGGCGTTGCAGACGAAGCGTATCGCCGGTGTCAGAAAGCGAACCGAGAAATGCGCCGAGCAACACCGTGTTCGTGCCGATACCGTAATGAGTGCGGAAGGTGTTCAACGTCGTGGCGTTGGTCGCGAGACTTGGGTTAAACGACACCACTGCGAGCGCGCCGCCGGGCGGGAGAAATGTGTTCGATGAAAATGCGTAGTCCGCGTTGCCAGTGAGTTTCCAGTTGGTGAGATTTTCAGTCAACGAGCTGGTGTTGAGGATTTCTACGAACTCCAGAGTGGGATTGCCGGAGGCGGGTTGATACATGAACTCGCTGATGATCACCGGGCCGATGCGCGGGCCGGAGTTGGTGGCGTTGAATGTTCGTGTGAGCATCGGATAGAGCGCGCCTTGAGCGTTCGGCCAGCGACCGAAGGATTCGCCGTTGCGCGCCGCGCCGAAACTGACGTGATCCGCGAACGCCACGAGATTGCTCTGTGCGTTCGCTTGTAGCAGCCACACGTCGTCGCCGTGCGCGGCATCTAGGCGGAAGTCGTTCGTGTTCGCGCCGCCAGAGGTGTTGAAGTGCGTCGTTTCATCAAACGAGATGTAACCACCAGCGGCGAGAGTCGTGCCGTTGGCGATGCGATATTTTTTGTAAGGCGCGCCCGAGTCGCTGAGATACCAGCCGCCGATGTTGATGGCGGACGCGGTGGGATTGTGGAGTTCAATCCTATCCACGAGCGGCAGATCGGTGTGGGTCAACACTTCGTTGATGACGATGCCGGGAGGTTGCGCGAATCCCGCCGCGCCGGGCGAACCGCCGTAGCTGATGCTGTCGCGCCAGTTCAAGCCATCGTTGTAGTTGCCGGCGGGATCAATCAATTCAAGCGAGCTTCCATTTCCGTCAGCGCGCGTCGGCCACGGCGACGTGTCTTGGAAAGTGAATTGCCGGATCGTCACGTTGTTGGTGTCCACGAGATGCAACTCTTCGCCACCGTTGCTGAGTTGTCCGCCGAACGTGCCGGAAACATTCGTGCCCGCTCCGTAACGCGCGTTGAACGCGGCGGTGTTCTTCACAAGGATCGTCCGCACTCCGGCGGCGAGCGTCTGTGACGGGAAGGTGTAGGTGATGCCAGCGATGAATTTCACGCCGTTCAAGTTGATCGTCGTGCCGCCGAGATTTTGCAGTTCGATGAATTCAAAATCATCCGCGTTGGTGCTGACGAGACGTTCGCTGCCGGTCGGTTCGTGCGGATGATAATTGATCTCCGTGATCGCAAGGCCGAGGAACGGACTGCCGATGGTGAGCGAGTTGGTGTCGCTCGCGCCGCCCCACGGCTCGAACGTGGGTTTGCTAGTGTTGTCCGTCGCTTGGATGTAATAGGTCAACGTGCCCGGCGTGGCGTACGGGCCGAGTTGCGCTGTGAAGATTTTATCGCCAGCGATTACGTCGGGCGACGTACCGTTGTCGAGCATGTTGTTGGTCACGCTCGCGCCGCCGTTGAAACGCGAGATGAACTTCACACTGCTGACTGAGACATCATCTTCGACGCGCGCTGAAACGGTGATGAGTTGATTCGTGGCGGGCAACGGCGGCGTGAGGGTGATGGGCGAAATGATCGGACCGATGTTGGAGAGCGTGAGTTGATTGAGGGCGTTGGTGCGGCGCGCGGTGATGAATTCCGTGATGCCATGATAGTTCGGCACGTTGGGGTTGGCGACGACTTGGGCGAAGTCGAACGAGTTGGAATATTGCGTGTAAGTCCAGTTCGGCCAGTCGCCGCCGTAACGAGTGCGCTCGGCGGATTTGCAATTCGTGATGCTGAGATCGTTGAAGGGCAGGGCGGCGGTTTCGTTTTGGCGGATGCGATAGACGAGCGGGTTGAGTTTTAAATTTTGATAATTACCCTGCAACAACTGGTTCATGAAATACGAGTAGCGGTTCTTGAATTCCGGCACGGCAAGAATACGCAGGACGAGCGGTGTGTCGGTGGTCTTGCCCCAGGTGTAAATGTTTTGAGTGGCCCAGTTGCCGGACGGAGGCGAAATCCAACGGATGCTGAACGTGTTGTCCTGATCATAAGGAATGTAATGCCAGCGACCGCTGCCGGGATCGCGATAGAGATGGAAGTTGTTCCAGTTGCCCCAATGTCCGTCCCAGTTCGACGTGAGCACATCGAGTGCGAGACGTTTGAGGAGATCATCCACTTCAAAGTTCCGGCGGATGACAGATGGGAACGCGCCGCTGGACGTGTTGGTGAGGATGTTGATGAAGCTGGCGAGGTCGTTGAATGACGCATCGTTATTACCGAGATACTTGAGTTCGTAACGCGTCCGGCTTGAGTACGAGCTGCCTGTCGCGCCGAGATACGTCAGGTTCGCGGGGCCGTCGGCGTAGGTGCATTTGTAAAGATTGCCGCGCGTGTCTGCAAAGCGTTGCTTGATGAACACGTCGTCCACGGGCTGCGTGTTGTTCAGCACGGCGTCGAAGAAATAACCATTCGGCCCGGTGCGATGGTTGTTCGGTCCGATGATGACGGTGGCGACGTGGTTGGCGTACGGCGTGGGCAATCCGGCGGCTTGGTGTAGATCGAAGGACAGCTTCGAGCGAGCAGTGGAAGGATCGTTGACTTCGGAATTCAAGTTGAGTTTCTCGATGCCGAAAAGATTTTGCCCCGGTACAAACGAGTTGAAGGAAACGTTAAAGGAACGCGCGTACTTGGTGAGGCTGGTGTTGCCGCGCGCACTGATGCCGACGTTGGTCACAGTCACGTCAATGTCGCCGTGACGGAAGCGGACGTTGACCGAACCTTCCACCGTCGTGGGCGAACCCGCCTGCAATCCATCCCACACGGATTGCGACGCAGTGATCTCGATGCGCGCGAGCGAGGTGTCGCAGTAGAGCGGATGCGGGCCGGGAATGACGGTGTTGGCCGCGCCGGGCGTGTGCGAAACGAGATAGCCGGGCTGGTTTGTGCGGAGCGTCGGATTCGCGCCGGAAGTTTGATGGCCGTACGAGATGTCGGGGAATTGTTTTGGGAACGTTGCGCCGAAACTGGAGATTAACATCGTGCCATTCGTCGCCACGAGTGCGAGAAATTCTCCGTCGGCATCGAGTGAGAAACTTGTGTGCAACTGCGCGCCCGACACCGCGCGGTTTTTCCCCGAAGCAAATACCACCACGTAGCTGCCCGCCGCGAGGACATGCGATGGCAACTGCCACTTGGTGAGATTGGTGGCGTTGTCGGTGAGATAAAAACCATTGAGGTTGGTTGAGCCGGGGCCGGGATTGTAGATCTCGATCCAATCCGAGAAAGCGCCGTCTTCATCCGCGAGCACAGCATCGTTCTGCGCCATGAATTCGCTGATGATGGGTTGGGCGGACGATGGCAGTGCGGCGACCAGAAGGAACGCGACGAGGACAAAAATGTAATTAAAACGCATGGCTACCCGCTTTGATGAAGGCTCACCATATTCGCCGACTTTCCGACCAACGCAACCACACGAACGTGCGAAAGTGCGGCGAGGGCGCGATGCGTGTATAACCGTGGCGAACACGAACTGTCCGAACCTTGAGTGAAACCAATTCTCGCCCGTCGTCGCTGCGCCCGCTAATCTGCCGCCGTGTTGTCGGAGAAAAATTGGAAACTCGAATCTGTACTGCGGCTGGTGGTGGGCTTGCTCGTCTGCCAGTGCGTCGGCGCGTTGTTGCTGATTCTCCTGCGCGGGAAGGTTGATCCCGAAGCCGTGCCCAGCGTGGGGCGAATGGTGGTGGGCTTGCTCACCTTCCAACTCATCACCATTGGTTTTGTCTGGCGTTTCCTGCGCGATCATCAAGTCGGCTGGTTGGACGGATTTGGTTTTCGGCGCGACTTGCCTAAAGCAATCGGACTCGGCGCCCTAGCGGTCGGGTTGTTCCTGCCAATCGGTTGGGGGCTGATGAATTGTTCGGTGACAGTGATGCAAAAAATGGGAATCGAGCCTTCGTTGCAACTCGCGATGTTGGCGTTGAAAAATTCCAGTTCGGCGACAGAGCTCATCACGATGGGCGTCGCCACGATCATCCTTGCGCCCATCACCGAGGAATCGCTCTTTCGCGGCGTGCTGTTTCCCGTGATCAAGCAGTATGGTTTTCCGCGCGCTGCGTTGTGGGGCACATCGGTGGTGTTCGCGTTGATCCATCGCAACGTAGCCACCTTTGTTCCGCTGCTGCTGCTGGCGTTGTTGCTTGTGTGGCTTTATGAAAAGACGGACAACTTGCTCGCGCCCATCGCGGCTCACGCCACATTCAACGCCGTCAACTTCGCGATGTTTTTTCTGCTCAAAGAC
>JAYUAV010000486.1:0-2587 GCA_043741175.1 Verrucomicrobiota bacterium | reverse complement strand
GTTCGTGCCGGAGGAGATGGCGCGGACGTTCGTGGGCGGTTCTGGCAGGAACAAAAGAGGCGCGGGGTTATTCGTGTCGAACGCGTTCATGAACTTGATGACACCGTGCATCGCAGCTTTGCCCACGGCGGCGCGGGCTTTGGGATCGCGCAGGAGCTGGGCGTCAAGGGTGCTGTCGTGAAACGCCACCTCAATGATTGTCGCGGGCATTTCGTAGTTGAACAAACTGCCATCAATCTCCGAGTAACCGCCGCTAAACGTGTGTGTGACTTTGTTGAA
Source organism: Verrucomicrobiota bacterium (assembly GCA_043741175.1). Lineage (GTDB taxonomy): Bacteria > Verrucomicrobiota > Verrucomicrobiia > Limisphaerales > JADLHS01 > JADLHS01. The sequence goes on along the minus strand of JAYUAV010000486.1, from coordinate 2,308 downwards.
CCACGGAACTTCGAGCGGCGGCGAGCCGAGTGCGACGAGATCGTCGTTCACTTCGCCGCCGGTGATGTCTGCAAGATCGGCCTGATGGGGCGTGGGATCAGTGGTGATCAAACTGACGGTGCCGCGTCCACCACCAGCGTTGGAGTGAAAGCTGATGTGGACGCGGTCGTAAATATCTCCAGCGGCCTGACGATTCATCTCGGCGGACATTTGCGGCGGTGCGGACCAGCTATCACTCTGGTCATCGCCCCCGCCATCGTAGAGCGAGGTGGATTGGCCTTGTCCGAGATTGTGTTGAATCCAGTAGCGCATGCTTTCCTCTTCTCGCGGATAATCAGAAACACCGCCGCCAAAATTCACCGTGCCCATGCCGTTACCGAAACGGATCGCATCGGCGATCACCGTCGTGCCCTGTGCCGTGCTGCGAAGATTGCTGATGACCACCGCGCCCGATGCGGAGTTTGATCCGGCGTTGAAATAATATTCGCCAAGATAAATCCAGCCGTTGCCCACCATGTGATGCGGGAGACGAATCAACGATTCACCACCCGTGTGCTGGATGCGATAGAGTTGATCACCGCGATCCGACCCCGAAAGCGCCCACGCATAGACCGGATAATAACCCGTCGCCGGAATCGTGGGCGTGTAGGTGGCCGTGGCGGTTTCGGTGGCATTCAACGAGACGAAGCGATACGGCACGTCGCCGGGGCTACCGAAGAAAACAGCGTTGGAACTGAAACTCCACGCGCCGGAAAACGTGACGGCGGCATCGTCGTTGTCGAGGACAACCTCGTTGGTTTGGTGGCCGAGCGGACGGAAGGAAACCACCGTGGCACCCGCGTTGAAGCAGTATTGCGCGAAGAAATTGAGCTGATCGAGATTGCCATAGTCCTCGTTCATCTCGTTGCCGACGCCGCGCTGCAAATCCCATGAGCTGCCAAACCACGTCCAACCGTGACCGCTGTTCATGAAAACAATCTTGCCGGAGAGAGCGCCTTGAGGTTGTTGCGACGACGGTCCGAACGCAGTGAACAGCGACGACGTGACCAACCCACTCTTTGGCGCAAGCGTCCCGTAACCTTCGGAAGTATCCGGCGTGAGTAGGGCTTGAAGATTCTCCGGCTCAGGCGCGAGACGGTTTTCGTGATCGTGATCCTGCGCTGTGGAACTCACGACAACCAAACTGCACGCCGTGAGCAGCGCGAACCGACGCACACCCGAAACAGCGGAAGAGAAAGACATACGACTTGGATAATGATTCATGGCCTGAACTGATTGTCGCACAAAAATATCTCCGCTGCTGGCGTTCACCAAGAAGTATTCAAGACGAACAGCTACGCATGTGGGTGTCAGGTGTTGTCCCCCGATGGCAGAGGGCGGAGGCCGAAGTTGCGATGATTGTTTACAGCAGGCAGACTGCGGCGGTTCAAATGAACGACGCGACCGACATCACTGGCGAATCCAGATCGAACAACTGGCTGACAATCGAGCCGGGTGTTCGCATCGGCACGGCGGTTATTGTAGCACTCGCATTTATCGCCTACTGGCCTTCCCTCGGCGGCGGCTTCGTTTGGGACGACATGATTCTTGTCGCGAAAAATCCACTCGTCACCGGCGCATCAAGCTTGGGCAATATCTGGTTCGCAGGCGATTTCAGCCTGACCACCGTGATGACATGGATCGAGTGGCTCGCGTTCGGGAAAAATCCAGCGAGCTATCGCGTCGTGAATCTTCTGCTTCACATCGGCAGCGCGCTGCTGATATGGCGGATTCTTGCGCGGCTGGAATTCCGCGCCGCCTGGCTCAAGGCGTTGATCTTCGTGCTGCATCCGATGTGCGTGGCGTCCGTGGCGTGGATTTCCGAACTCAAGAACACGCTCTCGCTCCCGCTGTTTCTCACGAGCATTTGGTTCTTTCTGAAAACGGAAACAACAAGCGGAGTGCGCCCGTCCTCGGACGCAGCGACTACCGATTCCGAAGTCAGCTTGGATTTGCGAACACCTCCCTCTCCGTCGGGCGTTGCTGTGGCCGAGGACGGCCACACTCCGCCATTGGCGACACGCCAACAAAACCGCATCGCCAACTACATCGCCTCCATCGCATTCTTCGCCCTCGCGCTGATGGCGAAAACTTCCACCGTCATGCTACCAATGCTTCTGCTGTTGCTCGCATGGTGGCGACGCGGACGCATCGCCAAGACTGATCTCCTCAAAACCGCGCCGCACTTCGCACTCGCCATCACGTTCGGCCTGATGTCCGTCTGGTATCAAACGCATCAAGCCATCCGCGCCGTGATCCCGCAGCAGGA
>JAYUAV010000485.1:0-2153 GCA_043741175.1 Verrucomicrobiota bacterium | reverse complement strand
CCGAGCAACGGGCGGTTTGCGACGTTGCCTTGAGCGACCAGTTTGTCCACGACATCGGCTTGAGCCAGCGCATCGTCGGCGTTGTGGCTGATGAAGGCGTGAATCTGGCCGTCCACTTTGGCGACGCGATCTAGGCAGGCTTGCGTGGCTTCGCGCGCGGAGACTTCGCGCTTGGCGATCTTGGCCGTGAGTTCGGAGATGGTGAGTTGGTTCAGCATCATGGTGTGAAATGTTGAGCGGAATTACTCCACGATCTTCGGGACGATGAACAGGCCGCCCGCTTGCTTGGGCGCATTGCGCATCGCTTCCTCGTGCGAAAGAGACGGGCGAACTTCGTCAGCACGGGTGACGTTGACGGTGGGCACGGCGTGGGCCGTTGCTTCAACGCCAGAAACGTCCACGGATTTCAACTGCTCTACAAAGCCGATGATGTTGTTGAGCTGCGCGCCGAGCTTTTGTTCCTCATCGGGCGAGAGCGAAAGCCGCGCGAGATGCGCGACGTATTTGACGTTGAAATCAGTTCCAGCCATGCGCGGAAATTAGGGGTTCGCGCGCAAAGTTCCAAGTTTCAAGTGAGGTAAAGTGATTCGCTGTAATCTCCGCCCACAGATTTTGAAACCGGAAGAAGGATGCTGGACAGAGATTTTTTGGCATAAGTTCAGCGAAATCAAGGGGCGAAATGCCGAGCGGACAAAGAGCGACACCTCACTCCATCCCTCTCCCCGTTCGAGGCGGAGAGGGTATCGGCGTTCCGCGCTTCCTTATTCAAGTCCGGGCCGAGATGGGCGGTTGCCACACGGCGGGATTGCTGCGCGGCACGAGATCGTGTTCACCAAACTGCGGGACTGGAAATTCGCTTGGCAAATCGGCATTCAAGTGGCGCGGGCGATTCGCGCCGGTGAGTTGTTGATCCGCGATCTTTTGCTGCAACGTCATGAAGGCATGGATCAACGCTTCGGGGCGCGGCGGGCAGCCCGGGATATGCACGTCCACGGGAATGAAACGATCAATGCCTTTCAGCACGTTGTAGCCTTGCTTGAACGGCCCACCGGAAATCGCACACGCGCCCATCGCGATGACGTACTTCGGTTCAGCCATCTGGTTGTAAAGTCGCACGACTTGCGGCGCCATTTTCTTCGTGACCGTGCCAGCCACGATCATCAAGTCCGCTTGGCGTGGTGACGGGCGAAACACTTCCGCACCGAACCGCGCTAGGTCGTAACGCGCCATCGTGGTGGCGATCATCTCAATGGCGCAGCAGGCGAGGCCGAACTGGAGCGGCCAGATGGAATTCTTGCGTCCCCAATTGTAAATCTCTTCGAGCGTCGAGGTGAACACGCCCTGTTTCTGCAATTCGCTTTTTAGTCCTTCGTCCATACGGAATGTGTTTGTGAATCAATGGATGTTTGGATTGGTGGGCCGACCAGGATGCTCAATCCATTTAGCCAACAATCCATCCAACCAAATGTTATCGCCACGTCAGCACGCCTTTCTTCCAAGCCCACACCAGCCCCGACACGAGCATGAACAAGAAAACCATCAGCGAGATGAACGCGCCTGCGCCAAGTCCCGTGAACGACACGGCGAACGGTAGCAGAAAAATCGTCTCCACGTCGAAGATCAGAAAGATAATCGCGTAAAGATAGTATTCCGACTTGAATTGAATCCACGCATCGCCTTTGGATTCCAAGCCGCACTCGTAGGTCGCGTTCTTGTCCTGACCGGGTTTGTTCGGGGAGAAATATTTTGCCCAAAGCCACGCCAGCACCAGTGGGGTGATTGCGAACAAGATCGCCGCCGAGATCAACACCACGATCACGAGGTAGGGATTATCATCTACGGGCATAGGCTTTTCGTTTTCAAAAGGCGAGATGACCGTACCAAGCGAGTTTGGCTGAGTCAAGAAATCGGCCAGTCGTGTCGGCCAGCCGTTGCACGCCCTCAGAATTGATCGTCCTTGTCCTTGAACAGCACGTTGAACGATGTCATCGAGCCGTAGCAGCGAGTGATGTATTGCTGCATCTCGATTTTTTCAGCGTCGGCGAGTTTCTCGTGTCCGTTGATCTTTTGCTCCAGCACACGGAGTTGGTTTCGCATCATGACGATCTTGTGAAAGAAAACTTCCATCTCGATCTCCTTGGTCTGCAATGTCG
>JAYUAV010000484.1:0-9826 GCA_043741175.1 Verrucomicrobiota bacterium | reverse complement strand
GTGGACGCGCCGGTTTGCGATGTGGCAATCGTTCCGGCTGCTGTAGTTTCCGTGTCAGTCCAGTTGGCTGAAAACAATTTCGTTCCATCGGTTGATTATTCTCTTCCTCCCAGTTGCGGGCCGCCCGCGCTGCTCTCCTGATTCCATCGGCGTCGTTGTCACGGGCGGTGTCAATGAGGACGAAGCGGGGCAGGAAGCTGTGCAAATCCAGACGCAGATGACATTTGGCGGCAGCCTTGCGTCGCCGATGTTTGGCCCAGTCCAGTGCCGAGGCGACCCGTTGGATGGTGGTGGAGTCCACAATGTGGATGGCGGCTTTGAACCGGGGCATGAGCCGTTTGCCGCCGCGCCCGCAACCGAAGGCGGGTGAAACAGCGCGGAGATGTTCGAGTGTTTTCCAAAAGAGCCGGGCAGGCAACAGCGCGGAACGATCCCGATTGGCCGTGGACAGTCCATTGCGACTGGGCGGCGTCGCGCCGCGGATGGCCGAGAGCGGCCCGGAGTGGAGGCGCAACGCGTCACAAACATCATTGAGACCGATGGCGTGAGTGAACTGCGCGAAGAGCAGACAGACCACATGACTCCACGCCGAGAAGCTGTGTGTCAACAAATCTACACCGGTCTCTCGGGACAGTTGGGCGACCAGATGCGGCGGAATGAGATTGCAGAGTTGGCGCAAGACAGAGAACTTGGAACGGGTTGGCGGGCGGCGATTGTGTTTTTTCATCCCTGCCTTGTGGCAGGAAGAATCCCTCCCGCCAACTCATTCTTTCTTCAACCTATGGGATGGCTGTGGTTAATTGCTATAGATGGTCCACAATACAACGCTGACACGATGCCCACGCAGCAGCCAACGGAGAATCAAAAACTTACAATAACCCCCTGTGCAGCAAAGATGGCAAGATCGTCAATCGCTTCGAGTCAAAGGTCGCGCCGGAATCGGTAGGGTTGGCCAAAGAGATCGAAGCCCGCTCGCCGCGAAGTGATACTTGTAGGCGACGACGTGAGGAGTCGTCACAGAAGTCGTCCCGCTCGGATATTTTCCGAAGCACTCAATACTGGCGGACTCCGGTGCATCACTTCTTCATCCTAGGCGAAACCCACTTGAAGACGTGATAGCTCGCCACACCGTCGCCACCATTCCGCATCCCGTGCATAACATTCGACGCGTGAAAAATCACCGAGCCTGTGCCAACGCGATTCGTCACCCCAGCTTGCACAACTTCAATGATCCCCTCCTTCACGATGATGAGTTCCTCTTCGGGATGTTGGTGCGGCGCGTGAGCGGTCTCGCCCTTGTTCAACGTGGTGACGTGACATTCAAGTTCGTCAAGCGTGGCGGTGGGCGATTGAAAGAACTGACGCCGCTCGCCGCTCTTGGTCTGCTTCACCTCAATCTTGCTCCAATCAAATACGGCTGAACCCATGACCGGCTTGGCCGGTTGCGCGAGCACGACGATCCCGGCGGTGATGATGGCTGTACATACGACTAGGAGAATTTCTTTCCGTATAATCATGGTGCAATCCTTCCGCGATAATACCGCTGATCATTCGTCGCAGGTTCGCTGAACAGAATCGGCGCAGCACCGGTGGACGCTGGCAACCATGCTCCGCTGTTCAAGTTCGTTGAGACTTCGATCACGTAGTTGGAACTCGTCGTGCCCGTGAGCGTGAACTGGAATTGATTGCTCACCACGTTGAACAACGTAAGCGTCGGCGCGATGGCGGGCGGACCGGCGAGTGGTGCGATTGTTCCGCTGATGGCGAAGTCCGGCGCGGTGGTATTTGCCTGATCGTAGATGTACCACGTCCCTGTCGAAGCGGACGCGCCGAAGTTGACGATGCGGAACGTGACGTTCGTGCCCGGCCCGACGTTCTGCAATGCAGTGATGCCGGATAGATCAATCGCAGGTAACACCGCTCCGCTGCTGGATGTCGAGCTGTAGGAGTTCGTCACAAAGCTCACAAACCCTCCCACCCCGACCTGATATTGCAGCACACCCGTCGTCGCGCCCGTGGTTGGGCGGCGATAATCAAACCTGCTGACGGAGGTGAACGACACTTTGAAACCCGCATTGGCCGTGATTGCACAGGTGACAAAATCGTTCGCTGTGATTGCTGCCGCGGCGGTCGCAGCATCGAATCCATGTCCGCCCCAGGCACGGCTAGCCGCCGTTTGAGTTGTCTGCACACCAGAACCGCGCGTGAGACCGACAACGGAAATGTTCGGTGCGTTTGTCGTCGGAGCAAATGGCGTTGGCCCGAACAAAGTCAAAGTGCTGGTGTCCCAACCCGCCAGAACTCCCGTGTAACTTCCGCCACCGCCGCCCGTGTTCGTCGCCGTGATTGAAGTGATGTCGTTCGCGGTGTCGTTCATTGTGTTCGTATCGCCGCCGGTGGAGACGGAGACGGAATTCGTCACGCTCGCGGGCGCGTTTGTCGCCACGCTCACGGTCAAGGTGATTGCTGGATAAGCCGCATTCGTGTTCAGCGCGTCAGCGCGAGTTGCAGTCAACGTGCCGAGCGTGATCGTCCAACCAGTGCCGCTCATCGCAGTCGCAGTGAGTCCTGTTGGTAACGCATCCACGACGCTGACCGTGCCGGTCGTCGCGAGTGAACCGACGTTCGTGACGGTGATGGTGTAAGTGCGAGCCGCATCGCCTTGGGTGAAAGTTCCGCTGTGCGACTTGGTGATGGCGAGATCAATCGAAGTTACAGGCGGCGGGTTTGACGCAGAAGAACGAGGGTTCGGAGTGCCGGTCTGGAAATCAGCCGCGTTGTCGCCCGTGTCTGTCAGTCCGTTGTTCTTGCGGAAGACGGCGGTGGAATTTCCGCCCGCAGGCGCAGCGGCACTTCCCTCAAACGTGCCCGCCGATCCGTAGCCGACGAAGTCCGCAATGGTCGCGCCGCCGACGGGATTCGCGCCAGTGAGCGCGACTTGATTCGTCACGAGCGCAAGTTTGCCGTTCGCGCCGCTGATGTTGATCGAATTCGTGGCGTTGGCAATCGGCAGCACTAGGCCGTTCGCGCCGCCGGACGAAAATTGAACGAGATAATAACCACCCGCCGGAACCGAGCCGGTCAAGTTCCCCACCTGCCACGTTGAACCAGATGCGCTGGCGTATTGAACAGACCAACCCGCAACGCTCGCAGCGATGCTGCCCGGGTTGAACAACTCCACGTAATCGTTGCGATACGTCGCGCCCGAGTTTCCGCCGCCGCCGTAAATCTGGCTGATGACCACGTTCGCCGCGGTGCCGGAATTCACAGTGAGAATCGCCGGCGTACTCGTCACCGCGCCGTAGGCGTTCGTCACCACGACCGTGTAATTTCCCGCATCATTCGTCGTCACCCCATTGATCGTATGCGTCCCATTCGTCGCATTTGAAATATCCAGTCCGATAAACCTCCATTGATAACTCAGCGGCACGGCGCCAATGGCCGTGACGCTGAAACCCGCAGTGCTACCGGTGCTAACCGTGAGGCTCGCGGGTTGCGTGAGGATGATCGGCGTCGTGATTAACGTCAGCGTCGCCACGGAACCCGTCGCGCTGCCGGAATTATTGGTGACGATGACTTGATAACTGCCCGCGTCGTTCGTCGTGGTGACGGCGATGGAATAACTGTTGTTCGTCGCGCCGGAGATCGCGTTCGAGTTCAACAGCCATTGATAGCTCAAGGGATTTTCGCCGACTGCGCTGACGTTGAACGTCGCCGGGTTTCCAAGCGGCACGGTCTGGCTCTGCGGTTGTGTGGTGATGATCGGCGGGAATATATCGCCGCAACAGACCGGCCCCGTGACGGCGACAGAATCAATCCACCAACCCTGACGCGAGATACTACTGTCCGTGCCGCAACGCCAGCGGAACTGGACGTTTTGTCCGGTGGCTGCGGCGGGCAGATTCACGAGCACGGTGCTGAACGTGGAGTTTGTTCCCGTCCAGGCCGGGCGTGCGCCGAGTGCGTTGCCTGAACTGACCGCTCCAGAATAGCCGCCACTGACGAAACTTCCGCCCGCTGCCACGATGTCCGTGAACGCGCCCGCGCCGACCTTGATCTCCAAAACGCCACCGTCGAATGTGTTCTCCAGTTCGTAGCGATGACGGAAACTAAGTTGCGAGGACGAAGACGAAATCAGGAAAGTCGTCGAGACAAGTTGGTTTGAACCTGTCGTGGCTGGTGCGGGCGAGAACGCGGCGTTGGGCGCGGTGTCGCTCGCTGTGGTGACAGTCGTCCACGCGGATTGTCCGCCGCCAGCAGAAGTCGTCCAGCCAGACGGCAACGCAGGCGTGCTGACTGCGTCAAAGTTTTCAGTGAACACCGGCGCAATCTGACCAACCTGAATCGCGAGTGTCACTTCGCCGAGATTCGCCGCGCCGTCGGTGAGTGCGAAGCGCGCGACGAGATTCGAGCCACACGCTACGTTTGCGGTGAACGAGAACGCCTGCGTGACGGACGCGCCGCCAGCGGTCAACGCCCCGTAAGCCTGCGCGCCGCTCGGCGCAGTGATGCCATTGGTGGCGAGCAATGTTGCGACGAGGTTCGTCGTGTTCGACGTGCCGACGTTGCGGAGCGCGAAGTTAATCGTCACGGTTTCGTTCGCGTCCACGAGGCCGTTCGTGCCGGTGCAACTTTCAGCCGTGACGCCAAAGCCGTCCGTGCTGATGACGGGTGTGGGTGTGTCATTGGCGTTGTAGATGACGAGCGCGTAATCCTGATCGAGCGACGGTGCTTCATTCGGCACGCCGTCGGAAACAATGTTCGCCGCTGTGACGGTGACAACGAACGCGCCGCTCACGCCAGCCGGGATAAAAACGCATTCGAGATTGTTGCGCGGGTCTGCCGTGCCGCCGGTAATGGAGTTACCGCCGCTGAAAACATTTCCTCTGTAAGTGTTGCCACCAGCCGTAACGGTGAGATCGAGATTGTTGTTGTAGGCGTTGCCGGTGGTGCTGCCGGGCGCGTCTGTCCACGCGAGCGTGACGCGGAATGGTTTTGTGTTGTCGGTGATCGTGCCGTTGATCGTGCGCGTCTGGCCGGATGCGGTGAACTTATCGGCGAACACTTGATCGCGCAGCACACGCGCCACGCCATCGAACGCCGTGCCGAGATTCACGCCGCCCATGCCTTGATTCGGCGAGGGCAAGTTGTCGTTCGCGCTCACGCCCGTCATGTAACGCGCGGAGTTGACGAGGAACGCCTTCGTCATCGCCGGACTCGGCGGCGTGAGCGAGGCGTTGATGAAAAATTGGCGCAACAACGCGCACGCACCGGCGACGCCGGGCGTCGAGTGACTCGTGCCGCTGGATGTGGAATAAAACTGCTGGCCGAGCGGGAAGAAATTATTCGCGCTGCCAACCGTGCCGCCACCGGGCAGACCGCAAACGCCGGTGCCGTTGAAACATGAAATCGCCGTGCCGCCGCCGCTCGTTGTCAAAACACTTTGCCCAACACCGCCGGTGACGTGCGTGCCAGGCGCGACGAGATCGGGCTTCTGCCGTCCGTCCGCGCATGGGCCGCGACTGGAAAAGCTCGCGATGTCCGCCGCGCTGTTCGCCTCGGTGTCGGGCGTGGTGCAACCGTCATTGCCCGTCGCACTGTTGCCGCCGTTGGCGGTAGAGTGTGAGTGAACATTTTCCGCCGCGCCGACCACGATGACGTTCTTCGCCGTGCCGGGCGAGCCGACTGTTCCCGCGCTCGGACCCGCGTTGCCCGCTGCGAAACAGAAAACCATCTGTTGATTGCCAGCGTTCGGCACGGATGAGCTGCTCGGCTGCGCGTCGCGAGTGAGTGCGTCGTAGGCTTGCGCGTCGGCGTCGTAACCTCCCGCCGTGTCTGCACCCCAACTGTTGTTGCTCACGCGTGCGCCATCGCGATACGCGCGCGAGGCGAGGTTTTCATAATCAGGACTTGTGAAGTTGTTGGAATCAAAAATCACGGACGCGCCCACTTTCACGAAAGGACAGATGCCGAGGCCGTAATGAAATCCCGCCGCGTCCGTGTGCGGAAAACCGTTGGCGCGATCATTGAAGCCGCCGATGATGTGCGCGTTGATATTTCCGTGGCCGTCGCAACCGGAGAGAGTGCTGCCCGCGTTGGGAGTTCCTTCAAGTCGTGAGTAAGCGACGCGTGTACCGAGACCGGGCACGCCGGATTTGTAGAGACCGAAGTGGCCGACGTTCGTGGTTCCGTTATCAATGCCGCTGTCTGTCACGTCCACGACAAATCCAGACGCATCAAACTGCGCTTGATTAAATCCTTTGCTCGCGAGCCACGAGAGATAACCCGCGCTACTCGGCGCGTTGCCAGAAAGATTTCCCGCCATGATCTGTCCCTGGCGTTCGTCGCGACGTTTGCGATCAAAGTGCGGCTGCACGGATACAACATCGGGTCGCGCGCTGATCGCGGCAAGTTGCGCGGGGTTGAGTCGCACGATGACGTTCAGGTAGTGGAGCGTGGTGAATTCCTGCTGCACGGGTGCGAGTTTGAGTTGATCAATCAGCGCGAGCGTGACGGGATTCGCGTCGGCATCTTCGACCAGTTGCACGGTGAATGAATCCGTCGGCGGCGTGATGGCGTTTCCTTTCACATCGGTCGTGCGTGCGCGCGGATGAATCTTGTAGCTGTCAGCATAATCGCCGTCCCACTGCACGAACGAGGCGGTGCGCGACCAGTTCTGAAGTTTCGCGAGCGACGCGGCATCGCCGTGGACGAGGTAGGCATTTTGCGGAACGTAGTGAACGATCTTTACGCCAGTGGCTTCGAGTTCGGCGAGCCATTCGGGTTTGATCGGGCCAACGAAATGGACGAGGTGAAACTTGCGCCCGCCAAAACCGCCAACGTTCCTCCGCATGGCGACAACTTCCGCCGCGCGCGTGTCGAGATGCCCGGCGTTGAGTTCGATGAAATCGGATTCGTTCGCAGACTCGGCGCGGCCCTGGCGGAGCGCGTTGGGCGACGGCGCATCAGTTTCCAAAAGCTGGAAGCTGCCGTAGTCCGCGAGCACTCGCGCGCCCTGCGCCCTGAGTTCGGCGGCGGCGGCGGGATCGCTCACGCGAATCTTCTGCGGACGCGCATCAGCGGACTGGATTGAAACGAGGGTGATAAGAGCAGCGCACAGAAAAGAACACGAACGAACGAGCGCCGTCACGAATGGATTACGACTGGTGGCCTTCACGGATTTGTTGCTGGATTCTAAACTGGAAACGGCAACTGTCGAGGGAGATTCGTGACAGGCACTGATTCGGTTGTGATCAAAGGCGAGTGAGGGTTCTGCTCCCAAACCGGAATCAAACCAGCGAGCAGCAACGCGAAGCGACTTCGCAAGCTAGAAACAGTTGGAATTGGTGGTGACGTTTTGAAAATCCCGTGTGCGGCGGCTCATAGAACCGTAATTGCTTTTCGAGGGTTGTGTCAAAAATGCGGCCCGCTGTAACTGTTGAAGACTTATGTTCGTGAATTCTACGCACGCGCCCGCTACATTTCGCGCGTGACTCGTGTGGATCAAGCGTTGGTGGATCAAGGAATTTGCGAAAGCCGTGAGAAGGCCAAGCGCGCGGTCATGGCTGCGCAAGTCCTCATCAACGGCCAACCCGCCCGCAAACCCAGCGACTCCGTCAAGGACTCCGACCAGCTTGCACTCGTTACGCCGGAGAGATTCGTCAGTCGCGGCGGTCATAAACTCGAACACGCACTGCATCACTTCCAACTCGACGCTGCGGGCTTGATCGCGATTGATCTCGGCGCGTCCACTGGCGGCTTCACGGATTGCCTGCTACAAGCTGGCGCAAAAACAATTTATGCCGTAGATGTCGGCCACGGCCAGCTCGCGTGGAAACTGCGGCAGGACAAACACGTCGTCGTGATGGAGAAGACCAACGCCCGTCATCTCACCCCGGAACAGATGCCGCAGCCCTTCACGCTGGCTGACTTGATCGTGATTGATTGCTCGTTCATCTCGCTCCGCAAAATTCTTCCGCCCGCCGTTGCTTTGTTGCGCGCCAACGGTAAAATCGTCGCGCTCATCAAACCGCAGTTTGAAGCGGGCAAGGCAGAAGTGGACAAAGGCGCGGGCGTCATCACGGATGCGGCGATTCACGAACGCGTGATCCGCGAACTGGAAGAGTTCGTCGGTGGAGAAAAACAGATTCGCTGGCGCGGCGTCACGGAATCACCGCTGCTCGGCCCCGCAGGCAACAAAGAATTTCTGGTGCTGATTGAAAAACACGGCTGACAAAATCCTAAACGTCGGACTCATCGGGAATCCCGACAAAGCCACCTGTGGTCGCTCCGTCGAGCGCGCCGCCAAACTCATCCGCGCCACCGGACGCAAACTCTTCACCGAACCCGTCACGGCACAACTCGCCAAGATCAAGGCCACGACTTGCGCTGATCCCGTTGCACTCGCACGTTCCGTTGACTTGCTCATCGTCTTCGGCGGCGACGGCACAATGCTTCGCGTTGCCCGCGAGATCGCTGGCGTCAACACGCTGTTGCTCGGCGTCAACATCGGGGGGCTTGGTTTTCTCACCGCCGTTCCATCGGATCAATTGGAACGCGCGCTTAAACTCATCTGGCAAGGTGGTTTCAAATTCGAGCGACGCGCCCTGATCGAGGCCACCACTCGCGTCGGTGGAAAACAAATCCGCAAACTCGCGCTCAACGACATCGTCGTCGGACGCGGTGAAGTCGCGCGGCTGATTGATCTGGAAGTGGACGTGAACGGCGACCCACTCACACGCTATCGTTGCGATGGTTTGATCGTGAGTTCGCCCACAGGCTCGACCGCTTACTCGCTCGCAGCGGGCGGCGCGGTTGTCTTACCGACGGCGGATGTCTTCGCGCTCACGCCGATTTGTCCGCACACACTCTCGAACCGTTCACTCATCGTTCCGTTGAACGCCACCATTCACATCAAACCCGTGAGTCAACGCACTGCGACAATTCTCAGCGCAGACGGCGAGATCATCAGTGAACTTGTGCCAGGCGACGTCGTCACCGTGCGGCGCAGCAAACATTCCGTGCGGCTGATGCACCTAGCGGATAGTTCATTCTTCGAGGCATTGCGTCGCAAACTTCAGTGGCGCGGTGCCTACCTCTGACTTTTCTGAAAGTGAAATAATATGGTCCGCCTGATTGACATCGCCGAACGCGTCGGAGTTTCCGTGATGACGGTTTCAAAAGCGTTACGCGACGATCAACTCGACGTCGCCGCCGCCACGCGCGCCCGCATCAAAGCCGCCGCCAAAGAAATGGGTTACCTGCCCGATCCCGGCGCGCAAAGTCTGCGGAACGGTTCAACAAAACTCTTCGGCCTCGTCATCCCCACGACCACGAATCCTGTTTTTGCGCGGATGTTGTTTGCCATTGAGGAAAAGGCGCACGCACTCGGTTATGATCTGTTGCTGTGTCACACGCACAACATGGTTGAGCGCGAGGAAGTCTGCATCCGCCGTCTGCTCGCTCGTCGCGTGGAAGGGATTTTTGTTTCGCCCGTGTATCGCATGGGCAACGACGCGCGCATCTATCGGGAGTTGCTCGCGAGCAAAACACCCGTCGTGTTGCTCGGCTCACCCGCTGCGTTTTGCAGTCAATTCGCCAGCGTGCAACCGGAAGAAGTCAACGCCAGCTACGCTGCCACGCGTCACCTGCTCGAACTCGGCCACAAACGCATCGCCTACTTCACCGGCCCGCTGCCTGCAATCTGGGCGCAGGAACGCTACGAAGGATTTCGCCGCGCACACAGCGAAGCGGGACTCGACGTGGACGACAAGTTGGTTTTTCACGCAGGCAGCACCATCGAGGACGGCGCGAAGGCTGCGCTCCA
>JAYUAV010000483.1:0-4839 GCA_043741175.1 Verrucomicrobiota bacterium | reverse complement strand
TAAAGCTCCAGCGCGATGCGCAGATAAAATTCGCAGCCGAGCGCGTTGTGAAAGGTCTTGAACGGTTGCGCCGCCGCGCCGCCGGGAATCGCCTGCATCGCGGGCGTCTCCACTTCCACGTAGCCGCGACTATGAAAGAACGCGCGAATCTCATGCACGATGGCGCTGCGCTTGAGGAAAACTTCCTTCACGTCGGGATTGCCAATGAGATCGAGGTAACGCTGGCGATAACGAATCTCCGTGTCCTCCAGTCCGTGCCACTTGGCGGGCGGCGGACGCAGTGCCTTGGCGAGGATGGTGAACGATTCGAGCTTGAGGCTCGGTTCGTTGGTCTTGGTGCGGAACAGCGTGCCCGTGGCGCCGACGAAATCGCCGAGGTCGAGATGCTTGAAGATGTTCCACTGCTCGTCGCCGATGACATTTTTTTGAGCATAGACTTGGATGCGCCCGCTCTGGTCGCGCACGTCAATGAACATGCTCTTGCCCATGTCGCGATGCGCGGTGATGCGTCCGGCTACGGCCACTTCGCGGCCTTCGGTGTAATTGTCGCGGGCGTGTTTGCAGGCTTCGGAGGGGGTGAATTTATTTTTGAACGGGTCAATGCCCTTCTCGCGGAGCGCGGTGAGTTTGGCTTTGCGTTGTTCGATCAGAGAATTGGTGTCTTCCATCATGCGGCGGGGAATAGAACAGGAATTGCGGGTGGAAACCAAGCAAGGAATCGAAAGAGGGTGTGACTGAAAGTGCCGCTCAAAGCTGGCGCGGCAATGGGACAATATGGAGTGCGGCGACTTGTCGCCGCTTTCGTTGCCTGAGCGACTTGTCGCTCAGGCAGAGCCGCGCAAAGCGGCTCGGCGCACCACCGAGAGTCACCGCAATAACACGAGCGTCTTGTCTGTTCGACGCACCGCTGGACGCGGTGCTGCTGGGACGACAAGTCGTCCCAGCGGAAAAAGCGGAGACAAGTCTTCGCACTCCATATCTGTCTCTCGGTTCTCCCACCTCGGTTTGCCCTATCTGCCAGCCTTGCCCGATGGCAATATGCGTGCTTTGTTAATGGTGATGTATTGGTTTGTGCCCAGTTTTATCCGAAGGGTTCTCGTGGTCGCGGCGTGTTGTGTGGTGGCTGTAACCACTTCAAACGCCGCGCTCTTGCTGTACGAACCGTTCGCCTACGCCGATGGCCCGCTCGTGACGGTGAGTGGCGGCGCGTGGACGACGCACAGTGGCACGAGTGGACAGATCGGTGTGGTCTCAGGGCGCGCGGACTTGCGTGTGCCAGACACCGAGGACGTGAATGCACTGGTGTTGGGGACTTATCCGGCGACGAGCAGCACGGTTTTGTATGCAAGCTTCACGGTGAACTTCTCTGGGTTGCCGTCGGCGGGCGGGCAGTTCTTCGCACATTTCAAGAACGCGACTGCCAGTAATTTTCGGGCGAGGATTTTTGCTCTGACCAGTGGTGCGGGCGCGGGACAATTTCGGATCGGCATCGGCAACACCTCCACAAGCCCGACGGCCACCAATGCCGCCAACCTGAACTTGAACACGGATTATCGTGTTTATATCCGTTACGGCGTCAGCAATGTCACCACCACCTTGTGGGTTGAGCCAGCCGACGAATCTTCGCCCTCATCCACGGCTACCGACGGATCAGGCGCGCAACCCATCACTTCCTTCGCCTTGCGTCAGGACACCGGCATCGGGGCCATCGCGTTGGACGAGTTGCGCGTCGGGACTTCCTTCGCGGATGTTTATACCGGGCCAAACATCATCGCGCCGATCATCTCGCAGCAGCCGCTCAACACCTTGGCCGTGGAAGGTGGTAGCGCGAGATTTATCGCAGCGGCGTCCGGCACTGCGCCGTTGAGTTATCAATGGAAGTTCAACAACACTCCCATCTCCGGCGCGACGAACACCACGCTTACGTTGCTCAACCTGACCACGAACGCTGCCGGATTTTACAGTCTCACGGTCACGAATGCCGCTGGCTTGGCCAACAGCACGGCGGCAACTCTCACGGTCATTCAACCTAACGCCAGCGGCACGCTCTCGCTTGTTCACTACAACGTGAAAGGAAATTTCACTTCCGACTGGAGTACGAATGCCGCACAAGTGCAGGCCATCGCGCGGCAGTTGCGCCATCTGAATCCTGACATCATCCTACTCAACGAAATCCCGAACGGACTGAAGTACGAGATGACCAACTGGATGATCGCGTTCTTTCCCACGTATCAACTCGCGGTCAGCCTTGGCACGGACGGCGTGCTTCGCAGCGGCGTTATTAGCCGATTTCCCATCATGCGCTCGCAATCGTGGCTGGAGAACGCGAGCTTGACGAACTTCGGTTACAACGGCACCTACACGAGGGATTTGTTCGAGGCGGAAATTACCGTGCCGGGCGCGACTGAGCCGTTGCACGTTTTCACCACGCATCTGAAATCTGCGGCGGATGTGGACGCCCAGCAGCGTCGCGCCGCCGAGTGCAGTGCCATCTCAAATCACTTTGCCACAGCGTTCATTCTCACCAATGGCTACCGGCCTTATCTGCTCACCGGCGATCTGAACGAAGACATCGCCATTCCCATGAGCCAGAACTTGCAGGCCATCCAGCGACTCACCAACGCGACCGGACTCAAGCTGACAACGCCGCTGAATCCATTCACGCTCTCGCGCATGACACATTCCATCCAAGGCTCGCTCGATGCGCGGTTTGATTATGTGATGCCATCCGGTTTGCTTTCCTCAAACATCGTGACGAGTCAGGTGTTCCGAACCGATCTGTTGCCGCCGCCGCTGCCGTTGAACCTCAACAGCAACGACGACATCGTGGCGTCCGATCATCTGCCCGTGGTGATGGTGTTCAACTATCCTGATCCGCCGCTGTTGACGAGTTTGAGCGTGAGCAATCAAACGGTGACACTGACATGGCCCGCGCTGATCGGTAGAAAGTTTTCCGTGTTCTCCAGCACCAATCTCACAACGTGGACGGTGACGGCATCAAACCTCGTCTCGCTCGCGCCGCAAGTGACGTGGAACACCACCGTGGGCGCGGGCGCAAAATACTTCCGCGTCGTGCGAACGCAGTGAAGGGGCAGGGCGGATGGTACGTTCTTAGAACAGAAGATTGCGCCCACGCCCGAAGCCGGGTTATTCTCACTACGCAACACCAACCGAATGAACGACTGGTTTTTAAGAGGTGATTACGGCACGACGCCGACGAACTACGCGACATTTCTCATCGCGATGCTGCTTGCGTTCGTCTGCGGCCACGCTATTGCGTGGATTTACATGCTCACTCACAGCGGGCTGTCCTACTCCCGTTCCTACGTCAATTCGCTCATCATTCTTCCCGTCATCGTCGCGTTGGTGATGATGGTTCTCTCCAACAATCTCGTGATCGCCTTCGGGCTGATGGCGATCTTTGCGATGGTGCGCTTTCGCAGCGTCCTGCGCGACACGCTGGACACGGCCTACGTGTTGGTTGTGGTGGTGCTTGGGCTTGCCTGCGGCACGATGAAGTTCACTTCCGCCATCATGGGTTGCGTCCTGATGGCGGCGATCATGGTTTATTTCTGGGCGAGCGGTTTCGGCACACGGCATCGCTACAATCTTATCTTGAACATTCAATGGGCGCGCCCCGCAGCAGAATTGGCGGACCTCGGACGATTGCTCAAACGCCACTCCCGCTCGTCCACTTGCGCCAGCCAACGCTCGAATGATTCCGGCAAGGGCGTTGACCTCTCGTATCGTCTGTTGCTGCGCGATCCCGCCCGCAGCCACGAACTCGTGGAAGAAGTGCGCGCGTTGAATGGCGTGTCAAAAGTGACCTGCCTTCAAGCCGGAGATGAATCTGAAATATGAAACCTGACGGACTCACGCCCATCCCGACGCCGCCCGCGCAACGCCTGAGCGATCTTCGTGCGCGCTTTCTGCCTGCCGCCGTCATCGGAGTTTGCGTCATCCTCATCGGCGTGCTTTGGAACAATAACATCGCCGCGCCCACACTCGTCGGGCAGGCCGAACCTGTTCTCGCAAATCTTTCCTCCTACAAACCCGGCACCGTCGCTGGACTCAACGTCACCCGCTTTCAACGCGTCAAAGCAGGCGACATTCTTGGTCATGTGTTGATCGCTGATCCGAAAGTGGTGGAGACATCGCTCGCTGTCATCCGCGCCGAGATCGAAGCGTTTCGCCTGAATGATTCCCCGCTAGTCCGTCAACAACGCAGCGCGGTGGATTACATTCAGGTGCGACTGGATTGGATGCGCCAGCGCGCCGTCCTCGCCACAGCCCGCGTAAATTTACAACTCGCCGAGATCGAACTCCGCCGCAATCAAGACCTGCACAAAGACAAGTTGGTTTCCCAAAGCGGACTGGATTTGGCATTTGCCACGCGCGATGGATTGCAACGCGAAGTCGAAGAACTCACCAAGCTTGTTGCCGAGGGTGAACAAAGTTTCAAGGAGTTGAACCCCTCCGGCGATCTCGTGAAAATGTCGAACGACCCGACGCACGCCGCAATGATATTGCAGGAAGCCAAGCTTCGACAGATCGAGGCTGAACTCAGTCCGGTCACCTTGCGCGCGTCCATGGATGGAGTTGTGACGGCGATCCATTATCGCTCCGGCGAATCCGTCACAGCCGGTCAGGCCATTGTTTCCATCGCATCCGTTCAACCCGTCCGCATCGTTGGCTACATCCGCGCGCCGAGTCTCGATGATCCCAAGGTGGGAATGAAAGTCGAAGTCCGCACACGCGGTGGTCGTCGTGAAGTAGGTCTCGCGCAGATCACTGAAGTCGGAACACAACTGGAAGTGCCACCGCTCGCGCTCGCTTCTT
>JAYUAV010000482.1:0-3801 GCA_043741175.1 Verrucomicrobiota bacterium | reverse complement strand
CGCGCACGGAGTGACGCGCCCTACCTTCGTGAGTTGCAGCCACAGTCAGTAGGAACAACTTCGATTTTCTTTCATGAAAACCTTCGGCATCACTGGCGGCATCGGCATGGGCAAGTCCACTGCCGCTGCGATTCTTCGCGAACGCGGCGTCACCGTGGTGGATACTGACGACCTCGCACGACAGATCGTTGAACCGGGCGAGCCAGCTCTCGCAGAAATTCAAAGCGCCTTCGGGCCTAGTTTCCTCGGTGACGATGGATACCTCAAACGCGATCAACTTGCTTCTCTTGTCTTCTCGAATCCCGACGCTCGCGCCAAGCTCGAATCCATTCTCCATCCGCGCATCCGTTCACTCTGGGAAACTCAGTTGGAAACGTGGCGCGCAGAGGGCAGGGCGGTGGCTGCGGTTGTCATCCCGCTTTTGTTCGAGACGAAAGCTGAATCAGCATTCGATTCCGTCATCTGCCTCGCGTGTTCCGACGCAACCCAACACGCGCGTCTCACTTCACGCGGCTGGTTGTCAGATCAAATCAAGCAACGCATCGCCGCGCAGTTGCCTGCGGCTGAGAAGATGTCGCGAGCCGATCACGTCGTCTGGACCGAGGGAGATGTGGCGACGACGGCGAAGCAATTACAGCGGATTGTGGCGAGATAGTCTTGAACCCGAACTCCAAAGTTGAAAAATGGGCGCGACGACATGTTCCGGGGAGCATACACCTCTGGCGTGTGGTTTTCGGCGTTGCGCCGAAAACATCGTTCACCAAACTTTTCCACAGTCTCAATCCTGAAAATAATGTGTGACGATAGTTCGTCACTCAAACTGTTGAACGGACTGAACGACGGCCATGCGATGACTGCGGGGCGTTCACCCAAGCCGAAGAAAACCGTCACCACCAAGACGAACGGCTAAGAATTTAGTTCCCCCCAAACACAACGCGCGCCGATCAGTAATGATCCGGCGCGCGTTCTTGTTTTCAAATGCTTAATTAGTCGAACGCGTGACCGGCACTGCAAAGAACATTCTTCACCTTGTGGCGAACGAGGTCTTTCACCATCTTGCGGGCCGGGCCCATGTATTTGCGCGGATCAAATTCCTTCGGGTTTTCCGCGAACACCTTGCGAATGCCGGCGGTCATCGCCATGCGGAGGTCGGTATCAATGTTCACCTTCGTGCAACCCACGCGGCGCGCGATTTCGATGTCGGCTTCCGGCACGCCTCTTGTGTCGGGCATGTTGCCGCCGTACTTATTGATCTCGTCAGCGAGATATTGCGGCACGCTGGAGGCACCGTGCAGCACCAACGGGTAGTCGCCGAGGTTGGCTTCCATCAAAGCCTTCTTGATCGCTTTGAGGCGTTCGAGATCGAGATGCTGTTCACCCTTGAACTTGAAAGCACCGTGGCTGTTGCCGATGGCGACGGCGAGGGAGTCGCAACCGGTTTCCTTAACGAATTTGACGGCTTCCTCAGGGTTGGTGTAGTGGCCGCTGGTGGAGTGCGCGCCGCCTTCTTCGCCTTCGTCGAACTGCGCGCCGACGAGATGGCCGAGTTCGGATTCCACGGAGCAATTATGTGCGTGGGCGTATTCGACGACCTTGCGGGTGATCTCGGCATTCTTCTCGAACGATTCGTGTGAAGCGTCAATCATCACGCTGGTGAAACCTTCATCAATGCACTCCTTGCACAGCTCGAACGTATCGCCGTGATCGAGATGCACCGCGATGGGGATGTTGCTCAAGCTGACAGCGGCTTCGATGAGCTTTTTGAGATAAACCGGATTGGCGTAGGAGCGTGCGCCTTTGGAAATTTGAAGGATCAGCGGGGCTTTCTCTTCTTCGCAGGCTTCAACGATGGCCTGGATGAGTTCCATGTTGTTGACGTTGAAAGCGCCTAGGGCGTATTTGCCTGCAAGAGCTTTCGCGAACAGGTCTTTGGTGTGTGTCAGTGGCATAATTTTCTAATTCAATGAAGCCTCAGTTGTCCAAGGCAGCGTGCATGATAGGAATTCTGCGGTGACACGAAAGGAAAAATTATTGGGCGTTCCCGGTCGGGGCGCATCTTGGCCCAAGATGCTCATTGCCCGAATGGAATCCGTGTCTATTCGTGGTTGAATTCCTGTCCCAACTGCATGATTCCGATTTAGTGCGGCAATCCAATGTCGCGGCTCAGTCGGTTCGCGGATTCTGCATCCACCCATTTCACCAGGGCGATGAAGTTCAGCAGCGTGGGACTGTCCGCTTTGGCCTTGAACATGTTCTTCAAGCTACTCAGAACTTTGGCGTACGTGCCCGCATACTTCTCATGCGTCAGGCGCGTGACGTAAGTTTCCAACACGGCGCGCGCGATGGGATCGGTGCGACCATCCGCGAGATAAGGCAACTGACAGAAAGTGCGGATGAAGGCGATAGGCTCAGACTCGACGAGCGTGATCCAGCTTTGTTTCACCTCATCGCTGTCGTACTTCGCGTGCAGGCGATCTCGAATGGCCGCCGCCACGATGGAGGGATCGGCGCGTTGCAGGATGAGTTCTTTGATCCTGTCCCACGCGAGTTCGCGTTCCACTTCAGGCGAGAGGTTTGATTTTGGTCGCATCTCTTCTTCCAAACCTTTCAAGCCCATCTCCGCTCCGATGGCGCGGCCCAACGCCTCCGCTTCCTCCCGCTTCAACCGGTCGCAGCCCATGATGCCGCGAATGACAAGTTTTTGCCGCACCTCTTGCGCGATCAGTTTCAGCATGTCAGCGACGGACTTCTGTGCGGGCGGTTTTTGCGGCGCAGGCGGGATGATGGCGCGGACAAACTCGTGAACGACTTCGTTTTCGTCCGTGAGTTTTTCCACACGCAACCGGAGTATGAACTTCAACATGCGCGCCAGTCCGCCGGACTTGCCGATGTTGTTGATGACCATCAACCGATGATCGTGCGAGATGATGAACGCAAGCAGGCTCTCGGCTTGCGTGATCCATTTCAGATCGAGCGTTTCCTGACCGGGCACGAGCACGAGTTGTTCGATCAAGACGGGCAGGCGCGAGGCGAAGATCACATCCGGCGCTTCCGTGGCTTGATTCTCGTAGTAATTGAGCAGCTCCAAGACAAAGGTGAGGCGTTGAAAAGCATTCTTCTGCGCGCGAGTGGCGTCGGTGACGGCGCGACTTTTCTGGATGCGATGAAACAGCGCGGTGAGTTCCTGCTTCTTCGCAGCGGCGAGCGTCGTGTTCTGCGCGAGCAACGCCTCAAAGTCCGGCTTGAACGCGAGAACGATCTCCTCCTGTTTGGGACGCGGATTCAATTTCGCGTCCGTGGTGAGGTCGCTAAAAAATTGAAGCGCGTCCTCACCGAACTCACGCAGCACGCGTTCCTTGGTGACCTGGCCTTTGACGAAACAGCGATTCGCACGAGTGGCTGCGGGAGTGAAGAAAGATTTCGGATTCGTGGCCAGCCCGCGCAGCATCGCGATCTCCAGCGGCGGATCGGTCTGGATCAATTCCTCCACGGCGGGCTTGATCGCCTCGGACAGATCACGCTTGGCTTGCTCCAGATTTTTCAACACGGTCGGCTGCGGCAATGACGCTTCCACGCTGCCTCTGGAAAGTGCGGCACAGACTTCCGCCACGTTCGCGTTGTGTTCGACGAGTTTTGAAACGACCACGCCGACATCGTTGATGGGGAGTTTGCTGACAAGACCAGTGAGCAGGAGGATCAATTCGCCATGTGAACGCTGACGATGTTCGACCACGCGTTCGAGCAAGAGGCGCAGCGTCTTGTTTTCGCGTTCGAGCAGGGCGCGCTCGCCTTCGAGTTGGC
>JAYUAV010000481.1:0-3874 GCA_043741175.1 Verrucomicrobiota bacterium | reverse complement strand
CGCCGCTGGTTACACCACCGACGCGGCGCGCGCGCTGACACCGAAAGGCATCAAGCGCACCCGCCAGCTTGCGAACGCGCTCCGCCAGATGGAGATCACCTTCGACGCGATTTATTCCAGCCCGTTGATCCGCGCGCAGCAGACGGCCGAGATCGTCGCCCGCAGCTTGAAGCTGGAAAAACAGCTCCGCACCACCAGCCAGCTTGCGCCCGATCATGCGCTGACTGACGCGCTCGCGCTGATCGAAAGCTGCCTGGCAAAATCGAAGGGGATTCTGCTGGTGGGTCACGAGCCGTATCTCAGCCAGCTCATCTCGTTGCTCTGCACCGGGGGAACGCACCTCAACCTCGATCTCAAGAAAGGCGGCCTGTGCCGGTTGGAATTAACCGCCGTGAAATCCGGCCCGTGCGCCGCGCTGGAATGGCTGCTCTCGCCAAGACACTTCGGCCCGAAACGCAAAACGCGGACGGAGTAAAGCCGTAGTGAGACAGGCGTCTCGCCTGTCCGGTGGGGCGATGGAGCTTTCGTGGGTGCTTGAAAATTGGTGCGCGCAACTGGACAGGCGGGACGCCTGTCCCACTACCCAGCCGTCGCCGCTGCGACAGGCAACGCCATCACTTCCGGCACGGACATCCGTCACAGGATTGCGACGGTGAGGTGAAATGTTATTCACGATGGCACCGGGTGGAACGGGAGGAGACCGGTCAAATGGCAAATACCAACGCGAATGGATCGCTGTTTGCAGGGACATCGCGCTGGTAGGTTAATAGGTGGCGGGCGGTCAACGTGAACGTTTCTCTCGCTCCTTTTGAACCAGTGTCGCTGCTTTCCTAATCAGCGCAGGAAGATCAGCCCCAATGCCGTCAGCAACACGAAGCGTCAGTTCCATCGTGGGATTGCGAAGCCCGCGCTCAACGAGGCTTAACATGGATTCTGAAACACCCGAATTTTGGGCGACGGCATAATTCGAGAGTTTTCTGCGGACGCGCTCCTCCCTCAGGAGTCGAATAACCTCTTTGCGTATCGCTTCGTAATGTCCGATCCCGGGCACGGAGCGAGCGTTGCAGAAATGCCCGCTTGACACTTACTTTGCCATCGTCAAGGGTCAGGGCGAACCAAAACAGAAGGAACCATGAAAACCATCCAACAAATCGGTAGGAAATTGCTGCTGGGAATATGCCTGACCCTGAGTCTGGACACAAACTGCACCGCCCAACCACTTCAATTCACGGCAGCCCGTGTCCTGATGGACGAAGGGGTTCAGTTGTATTGGCAGAGTGAATCAAATGCCGTGTATCGAATCGAATACGCGTCCGACCTGACGGCAGGAGACGCAGCGTGGAGCGTGCTTTACGATGACTACCCCTCTCACGGCACGAACACCTTCTGGATGGATACTGGCGACTATGACCAAGTCCCCGCTATTCCATATTTTACAAAAGCACCTATGCGGTTCTACCGCATCTTCAACAAGGGCACGAATTCAGCACCCGCGCCCTCCGTTTCGATCACTTCGGTTTCCAACGGTGCTGCACTTTCCGGAGAAGTTATTGTCTCTGTTGTTGCCTCCAGCAGCATGCCTGTTCTCACCACTGCTCTATTTGTTGATGGACAAGAGATGGACAGCAGCGAGGACGGAACGAATTACATGATCAACACTTGCGAGTGGCCAAACGGACCTCACGTTTTATTTGCCACTGCAAAAGCGCAATCCACCTTGCCAGGGCCGAGCGGTGTGTTTCCGATTGAAGAGAGTCGGGCAGCCTCTGGCTATACTTCGGTCACTTTTGACAACCTGATTCACACGATTGCCTTCAGTGAGCATTTTTTTGAGCCATCGCTCGGACAGACCCAACATGTGAGTGCTGCGTTCGCGACAAATGTGAACTGGACGCTCGAAGTAATTGACGAATCCAGTAACGCTGTAAGAACAGTCACAGGTGGCGGGACGGCTCTGCATTACGACTGGGATGGAACTGATGATGCGAATGCAGCGATTCCAGACGGAGTTTATCACTACAGAATCTCAGCGGAAATCGGCGGACAGTCGTTGCTTATGGGCCTGAATAACGCAGGCCCACTGTCGAGTATGTCGGCGAAGTCAGCAGATGCCCAAGATTCTCCAGTGGCTTGGGCGATTCCATCAAAAGGATCAAGCGACCCGGTGCCACTTCAACTGTTCCCGCCTGGAATGGCTACGAACCATCTGATCGTTTTCGAAGCGTCACACGCAGAAATGAGCGCGCTTCACAGCGCACTCATGGGAACTGAAACTGAAAAAATGTCTATAGATGGATCGGGGGCGGGTGACCCGATAATGTCATTTGCGGGATCTTCCCAAACGACGGTCGCTCCGACCAAACCACCGACAAAGCCCGTAAAAAATGCCGTCGGAACAATTGGCACAGCTTTTTACGAGTTTGCAGCTACAAATTCTTTCAACGTGCCAAAAAACGGACTGCCTCTCCCTGGAAATGCTGGAAAAGTGGAGATCGAAAACTACTACGGTTCGTTGTCCGCATACCCCATCAGTGTAGGCCACAAGACCATGAAAAAATTCACGACCAAGATGACAAAAAATGGGTGGAAGCTTGGTTTCAACAAAACGGGCGCAAGTCTGTCTCACGCCGAACTCAAAAAAGCGTCCCTCGGCGGAAGCAACCTGTTTGGCGGCGTCAACTTGGGAATCTTCCTCAGCCATGGCAGCTACGGCACGTCGCTCGACTACCACAGCTTTGCAAACCAGTCGCTACAAACTTATTTTGTCAGTGACAACCCCGCTGACTCATCGAATCCGTGGATCGCATTGAGCGAATTCGGATTTGGCGGCGGCAACCTGCGGTGGATGGCGGTTCTTGCCTGCAACAGTCTCCGAGATGAGCAGTATCAAAGCATGCATAACCAGGGTGTTCTGCCGTTGGAAAATGGGAACCATCTTATCTGCGGACTCGCGACAGTCGGTGGCGTTGGTGAAGACATTGGAGAACTTTGGGCCAAGAAAATGCTGGGAGGGTTGGTCGCGGCTGAGAAGGTAAAAGACGCTTGGTTTTCCGCCGGGAGGAAGCAGTATCAGGGCGACACATCCCTGACCAACGACATTACTTTCCGGGTGTTTGGCTGGGAGGATTGCATGGACGACAAATTAAACAGCTACTCTCCCACGACAAGCGGCGACATCGTGCATGAGGACAGTCTGGTGTATCCATGAACAGGTTCTTTCACTTAACTCTGGGGCTGTTCACCTTGATCACAATCTCCAGGGGCGCAGAAGTGCCAACATACGTTCAGGGGGCGAACACCGTTGAAATCGTATGGGACGTTCCATCGAACCGTTGGCCTGACAAGGTGTGGAGCTACAGGATTGCTCCTCATCACTTCGCGGGGCCTGTCATATCGAACCTCATGACGCTTGGGGCATTCTCACAAGCTGATGCCACGCGTCTGCCCGGACACAGCCACTTAAAAGGCGAGCGGATTCAATACTACGCTGATAAGGAACGGACGAGAGAACTGGGAATTTTCCCATCGCTCGGGTGGGTAAGTTTCAAGGATGGGAAGGCGAAGGCGGCGGCGAAGGGACGCGCATTGGGAGTCCCCACCGACGAAGATGCTTTTCAATTGGCCCAAGACTGGTTGAAAAAGCTCGGCATTGACCGGTCGCAACTGGCAACGAAGTCGGGTTCCAGCGACCTGAGAATCTATCGGGAGAAACGGACTCATGGTTGGATGGACAAGCCCACAGGCACCAATGTCAGCGAGGTGATTCTTCGCGGCGTCTTCTTTGTCCGGCGTGTGGACGGAATAGATTTCAACGGTATCGGACCGCTCGGTGGGGTTTGCTTTAATTTCGGAAATCACGGCAAAGTTGCCGAAT
>JAYUAV010000480.1:0-7560 GCA_043741175.1 Verrucomicrobiota bacterium | reverse complement strand
CCGAACTGCTCCAATAATTCCTCAACGAAACCTTTCAGGTCGGAGAGATCAAACTTCGCGTCGCGCTCCTCGCCGCTCCAAAAACTTTGCGCGCGCTGGCCGGTGATGGCGATTGCGACGTTGCGATTTTCTTTCGTCTGACCGTTCACGTTGGTGAACACACGTCCGATCTCGAACAACGCCACGTCGTAATTCTTGCGCGTGATGTTGTGCCTCAACGAGTGCATCAATCCCGGCAGCAAGCTAGGACGAAGCACGTCCATATCGCTGCTCAAGGGATTAGCCAGCGCGACAATTTCTTCGTCCTTCGCATTTCTCACGTCGGCCTTCGAGATCAAGGTTTGCCCCTGCGCCTCGTTCAATCCGAGGCCCGCGAGGATCTGACGCACTTCGGAGATTTGATCGTAGATGGAATCAAACGCGTTCGCGCCGAGCGCACCGCGCGGCGGTGTGGCGGGCGTGTTGTTCAACCCGTTCAACCGCTCGATCTCCTCGATCAAATCCGTATCGCGCTTCACATCCACGCGCCATGTCGGGACGCTGAACGTACACTCACCGGGTTGTTGTTCGACGACGCCGAAACCGAGTTTGGCGAGGAACGAAACCTGATCCGCGTGCGAAATGCCGATGCCGAGCAGGTCTTTCGTCTTCGCGTAGTGCAGGTTCACCTGCTTGAGTGGCGCGGGCTTGGGATAACAATCCACAACGCCATCCGCGAGCTGACCGCCTGCAGTTTCCAAAATCAATTGCGCCGCGCGTTGGCTCGCCCAATCGCAGATGTTCACGTCTGCACCACGCTCGAAGCGATAGCTGGATTCGCTGCGCAACCCGAGTTGCTTGCCCGTGCGACGGATGTTCGTAGGATTGAAATACGCGCTCTCGATCAATACATCCACGGTCTGCGCGTTGATCTCGGTATTCGCGCCGCCCATGACTCCGGCGAGTGCGATGCCTTTGGTTTCATCGGCGATCAAAAGCATTTCATTCGTCAACTTACGTTCTTGATTGTCGAGCGTTTTGAATTTTTCTCCAGCAGCGGCGCGACGGGCAACGATGGTGGGTTTGCCATTCGCGCCTTTCGCGATGAGATGGAAATCAAATGCGTGCAACGGCTGGCCAACTTCGAGCATGACGTAATTCGTCACGTCCACCACGTTGCTGATGCTGCGGATACCGACCTTTTCCAAAGTGTTCCTCAACCAGTCAGGACTTGGCCCAACCTTCACACCTTTGATGACGCGCGCGGTGTAACGCGGGCAAACCTCGGTATCTTCGATGCGGACTGAAACCAAGCTTTCCGTTCTGACCTCTGACTTCTGACCTCTGACTTCTGGAATCCGCAGCGGATTCCCCGTGACCGCCGCAATTTCCCGCGCGATGCCGATGAGACTGTTGAGATCAGGCCGGTTCGGTGTGACTTCGAGATCGAACACCACATCGCCGCCACTGCGACCGAGATATTCGCCGAACGGTTGGCCGACCTTCGCGTCCTCGCGCAAAATGAGCAGGCCGTCTTCTTTCTTGTGGCCGATGGCTTCGGGATCAAGGAGCAGTTCCTCGTGCGAGCACAACATCCCGTGCGATTCCACGCCACGAATCTTCCCAACCTTGATAGTGAACGGTTCTTTCTCGCCGGGTTTCGGCGGCAACGATGCACCGGGCAAGATGAGTGGCACTTTGTCGCCCGCCTTGAAATTCTGCGCGCCACAAACGATTTGACGCTCACCTGTGCCGTCGTTGACGCGACAGAGCGAAAGCTTGTCCGCGCCGGGATGTTTGTCGCGCGTAATGACTTGCGCCACGACGATGCCATCGAACGCGCCGGAAATTTTCTGCACGCCCTCGACTTCGAGGCCGAGCATGGTAAGACGTTCGACCGTCTCTTCGACGGACCATTTGAAATCAACGTATTGCTTGAGCCAGTTAAGAGTGACTTTCATTTTGAAAAAATGTTAGGCGAGGTGCATCACACGGCGTTTGCGCGGGACGCGGTGCATGGTGAACTCACCAAAATTTTCGCTCATCGCGCGAAGTTCCTCCGGCGTGTAACGATTGCCGGGGAGTTCCTTCCACGCCTGCTTGCGCGCGTAGCCCTCCGCACGTTTGGCTTCGGCGGCTTCGTCCTTCGGCAATCTGATGTGTCCCGGTCGCAGCATGGGAAAATTCTTTTCGTGGCGGCTTACGCAAAGACAAGTCGCCCTTTTGGTTCAGGAATCGGACGGCCAAGTGATTTGGCAGTGGCGAACCATTCCTTCACGAGCACGACCCGTTTTTGAGCGCGGCTTGTTTGGTCATGCCGTCCGCAGCACAGCCGGGCAGTTCCAGCACTTCTGCGATGAATGCCTTGTCCGTGTTGCCCCAGTAAATGATGGTGCTGAGTTTCATGACAATGATTTTGCCAGCGGCAGCAGTTCGTTGAAATGTTTATCGCAATGCTCCAACTCAAGTCCGTGTGTGGCCGCGCACGCCGCAGTGATAATGTCACTGAGCGGCACGGTGATGCCCTTTTCCCGGCAGCGCAATGCGAGTTTGGAGGAGAGCCGCCAGACGGCGGCGTCCACGGGGATGCGCTCCACTTCGTTTTCCATCTCGGTCAGTTCCCGTTTTTCTTTTGTACCACGCACCCCATGCCATAGTTCCACCAAGGTGATGTCACACCACGCCGCCTCGCCACTCAGGACAAGCACCTCCACGTTGTCACCTGCCTCGGACTCGCGGTCGCGGAAATATTCCACCCAACTGGATGTATCAACGAGTTTCATCGGGCCTTGGGCATGTCGGCGGTACGCATCGCCTTCAGGTCAGACTGCGTCATGAAATCGCGGAATTGGCCGCGCACCCGGGCATTCAGTTTTTCCAAGCGCTTGAGACGGTTGAAGCGTTCCACGGCAGTCACCACGGCTTCACGCTTGGTTTTCGCGCCGGTAAATTTCATGGCTTCTTCCATTGTGCTTTCTGGAATATCAATTGTCGTTTTCATGCTTCCAAAATATCAGCGAATGGATTCCTGTCAAAGATTGATTGGAATCCTTAAAACTGTTTCAAGAACCGCACGTCGTTTTCGTAGAAGAGGCGGATGTCGTTGATGCCATAGCGGAGCATGGAGGGTTCAAGCTGGCAGCGGTTGACTATAGAGCCGCTGGAAAAGCTGGCGTTTCAATTCTTCGGGCGAAAGTCCGGCGGGCAGCGAAGCCAAGGCCATGTCACGCGCCGCGTCGAACATCCGCACGCCCATCAGGAAGCGTTCCTCGCCGGAGCGGGCCATCAGTTTTTGCCGGACGAGTTCGGCGATTTCTGGTGAGGTGTCAGTCATGTGCGATTTCCTGCCACAAGCTACTCAATCCAAGTTCATCCGTCCAACGTTCGATGTAGGTCCGGTCGCAACCGGTGGAAAGGAGGTTCTTCACGTCGCGCAGTTGGAGTTCCGAGTGCGAATCTTTCGCCCAGAAAAGTTTGGAGAGGATCAGGTCCTCCTGGCTGACGATCCACGTCTCGAAGTCTTGAATCTTGATGCGCTGCCGGCGGTTGAATTCGTTGAGGCGATATTCGTTCTGCTTGCGAACGATGCAATCCACTTTGATGACGCTTTCATTGTGGATCAGGTTGAACAGCGATTGGCGCGCGATGGAACTGTCCACAGCTTCGCGGGAAACATAGTAGTCGGGGCTGAACAGCTTTACCACGCGCTCGGCATCAATCGGGCGAAGGGCGACGACCACGTCAATGTCGCGAGTCATGCGCGGCTGGGCGTAGTAGTTCATGGCCATCGAGCCGGTGAGCATGTAACCGATGCCCGCGCCATCTAGTCGTTGCGAAACGTCCCGAACGATGTCGAGTTCGTTTTGCATTGGTCAGAATTGTTTCAAGAATCGCACGTCGTTTTCGTAGAAGAGGCGGATGTCGTTGATGCCGTAGCGGAGCATGGCGATGCGTTCGATGCCGAAGCCGAACGCCCAGCCGTTCCAGACTTCGGGATTGTAGCAGACGTTCTCGAACACTTGCGGATGCACCATGCCGCAACCGGCGATCTCCAGCCAGTCCTTGCCCATCTTCTTCACGAGCGCGTTGGTGAAATCAATCTCGTAGCTCGGCTCGGTGTAGCTGAAATAGTGCGGGCGGAAACGAATCTTCACGTCGCTGCCCATGAGTTCGCGGAAGACGAATTCCACCGTGCCCTTGAGGTCGCCGACGGTGACGTTCTTGTCCACGTAAAGTCCTTCGACCTGATGGAACGTCGGATTGTGCGTGGCGTCGGCGTTGTCGCGGCGAAACACGCGGCCAGGCACGATGATGCGCACGGGTGGCGGCTGGGATTTCATCACGCGGATTTGCACGGAACTGGTGTGGGTGCGGAGGAGTTTGCCCCTCACCTCGTCCCTCTCCCCATCGGATGGGGAGAGGGTGGAAGAGCCGGGTGAGGGGTTTGCGCCGATATAAAACGTGTCCTGCGAATCGCGTGCCGGATGATCAGCGGCAGTGTTCAGCGCGTCGAAGCAATGATACTCGTCCTCGATCTCCGGCCCGTCGGCGACAGCAAAACCGATTTTGCGGAAAGCGCGGACGATGTCGTCGGTGACTTGCGTGAGCGGATGCAACTTACCGAGAGCGCGACGGCGACCTGGCAACGTGAAGTCCGTCGGATGCTTGGGCATCGCGGCGGCGAGTTCCAATTCACTGCGGCGTTCGGCGAGTGCGGCTTCGAGTTCCAACTTGGCGATGTTGATGAGTTTGCCAGCGGCGGGCTTCTCTTCCTTCGAGAGCGTGCCGAGTTGTTTCATCAGCGCGGTGAACTTGCCGTTCGGCCCGATCCACGCGCCTTTGGTCTGTTCGAGCGTGGCGAGGTCAGGCGCGGCTTTGAGTTCCGCCAGCGCGGTTTGTTTCAGCGGTTCGATTTCAGTCAGGAATCCAGCCATAAGTTTGAAGGCGGAAGATAGAGGATTGAGGGTGGAAGCCAAAGAAAAACGGGCGACCATCGCTGGTCGCCCGTTGAGAATTTGATTCGTCGGACTAAGCCTTGGCGAGAGTCGCAGCGGGCTTGTTCTTTAGCGCGGCCTTGGCGAGGTCCACGATCACAAGGAACGCAGCGCTATCTGTCGCGGCGAGGTCGGCGATGATCTTGCGATCCAATTCGCACTTGGCAGCTTTCAAGCCTTCGATGAAGCGGCTGTAAGTGATGCCAGCTTCGCGGGCGGCAGCATTGATACGTGCCTGCCAGAGATATCGGAATGTGCGCTTCTTCACGCGGCGATCTCGGTAGGCGTATTGCCGACCATGATCCACGGCGTCGGAAGCGTAGCGATAAAGTTTGGAGCGTTTGAGACGAAAGCCTTTCGCCGCTTGCAGCATGCGATTGCGGCGTTTGCGGGAGGCGGGTGAATTTGTTACACGCATCTTAGTTGGTAGTTAAATTAAAAGGTGATGGTCGGATTAGTGGCTGAACGGGAGGTTCTGCTTGATGCGATATTCGTCCGTAGAATGGACAAGTTTGGAGCCGCGCAAGCTGCGACGGCGTTTTGCACTTTTGCCTTGGCAGAGGTGACGGCGGCCTGCGCTTGAGCGCAGGACTTTGCCCGTTGCCGTGATTTTGAAGCGCTTGGCTACTGATTTTTTCGTTTTGATACCTTTGGGACGTCGCATAATTCAATCTTCCGTTAAAAAGGACGCGCAGTATAGTTGCGGACAGTGTGTCTGCAAGAGTTAATTTTTACTTGTCACGGACGGTTTTGACTCGCTGGTAACTTAATGTTGCCGGTGGCGGCTACGACTGACTGTAGTGCCACCTGAACTTCTTCTTGTCACACTGCCCGTCACGCGTCACCCTGCGGCCAGAGTTCGTAAGACGACGTTTTGAAATGATTGAGCTGATCCAATTTCCGTGGAGTCCGTTCTGCATCGTGCAGCGGCGGTTGCTTGAATTTTCCGGCGCGCGCTTCAAAGTTTCCGACCTCAAACTCACTGGTGATCGCTCGCTCATCTGGAAGCTGACCAAGGAACGTTACTACGTCGCCCCGGTCATCCGCGATGGACGCAACGTCATCTTTGAAACCGACGAAGACTCTCAGGTCATCGGAAAGTATCTTGATCAAAAGTTGAAACTTGGTTTGTTCCCGGCTGAACTGGAGGGTGAGCAATCCATTCTCTGGCGTTACATTGAGAACGACATCGAAGGGCTGACGTTCAAACTCAACGACGCGTACTTCCGCGAATTTGTCTTCAAGCCGGACCAGCTTTCCTACATCCGACACAAGGAACGGAAGTTTGGTCGCGGCTGTCTTGACCAGTGGCACGCGCAACAAAAACCGATGCAGACGCAACTTGCCGAACAGTTGCTCCCGTTTGAACAGATGCTTGAGTCGCGACCCTTCCTGCTGGGAAATCGCCCGCGCTTTGTGGACTTCGATCTCTACGGGATGCTGGGCAATTTTCTTTATTCAGGTCACTACAAATTGCCCGCACAACACAAACAAATCTC
Organism: Verrucomicrobiota bacterium; assembly: GCA_043741175.1. GTDB lineage: Bacteria > Verrucomicrobiota > Verrucomicrobiia > Limisphaerales > JADLHS01 > JADLHS01. The sequence goes on along the minus strand of JAYUAV010000480.1, from coordinate 1,088 downwards.
CGGGTGGCATCGCCGTCTGGCATCCGCCAAGCTTTCCCAATTCGTAACGTGAAGAACTACATACTCGACACCAACGTCCTCCTCCACGATCCCAACTCACTGCTCAATTTTCAGGACAACAACGTCCTGATTCCCATCGAAGTCATCGAGGAAATTGACCAGTTCAAACGCGAGTCCAGCGAACTGGGGCAGAACGCCCGCACCGTGTCGCGAATGCTGGATGCGTTTCGCGGCAAAGGCAGTTTGAGCGACGGCGTGAAACTTCCCAACGGCGGCAAGCTCCGCATCACCGTTCAGAAAAAGAGTCTTACCAATGGCGCGACCACTGGAAATGGAAACGGTCACGCCAAAGGCATGAGCGTGGACAATAAAATTCTCGCCGTCGCCAAAGACATCCAGAAGGCCGACCCGAAGAACGACACGATTCTTGTTTCCAAAGACATCAACCTCCGCATCAAGGCTGACGCCATCGGACTCGACGCCGAGGATTACGAGACGGATCGCGTCCACATCAAGGACCTCTACACGGGGATGATTGAGATGTTGGTCTCGCCGCAGAAGTTGGCGGACTTTCGCGCGAACAACGAACTCGAAGTCAACGGCGGCAAACAATATTTTCCGAACGAGTATTGCACGCTCATTGACGAAACGAATCCCAAGAAGTGCGCGCTCACCAAGGTGGACGCAAGCGGCACGAAGCTCGTTCCGATCATGGACGTGCGCGATGGCGTGTGGGGCATCAAGCCGCGCAATCGCGAGCAGCATTACGCTTTCGACGCGCTACTCGATGACCGAGTGAAACTTGTCACGCTCATGGGCAAGGCTGGCACTGGAAAAACTTTGATGGCGATGGCTGCTGGATTAAAGCGCACCGTGCTGGATCGCGAATTTCGCCGCGTCGTCGTCGCGCGCCCGACAATTTCCATGGGCAAGGAACTTGGCTTCCTGCCGGGTTCGCTTGAAGAAAAACTCGCACCGTGGATGCAGCCGATTCACGACGCGCTTGAAATGTTGAGCGACTTGAACATGGGTCACGACCATCGTCGCAGCGGCGACTTGATGCGGAGTGGCAACATCGTGGTGGAAGC
>JAYUAV010000479.1:0-2050 GCA_043741175.1 Verrucomicrobiota bacterium | reverse complement strand
CGCACGGAGTGACGCGCCCTACCTACAAATCGCAGTCGTGGATTTTCCCCTTTCAACACCGCGTCTTTGTTGCCTAATCTGCTGAATGGCATCGAAGGTCAAAGTCGCCGTTCTCGGCACAGGTTCGCTCGGCAAGGAACACGTCCGCATCTACGCCCAACTCGTCACGACGCGCGAGGCGGACTTGGTGGGCATCTACGACACCAATCACGAAGTCGCCCGGCACATCGCGGCGAAGCATCGCACCCACGCGCTCGGCTCGATTGAAGAAGCCATTGAAGACGCGGAGGCGGTGAGCATCGTCACGCCCACCAGCACGCACTATGAACTGGCGAAACAATGTTTGAAGCTGGGCAAACATGTTCTGATCGAGAAACCGATGACCGACGACGCCGAGCAAGCGACGGAGTTGGTCAAGCTGGCGCAAGAAAAAAACTGTGTGCTTCAAGTCGGCCACGTCGAGCGGTTCAATCCAGTTTTCACTTACCTCGAATCTGTCGCCACGCAACCACGCTTCATCGAAACGCATCGGCTCTCGCCGTATCCAGCGCGAAGCACAGACATCGGCGTGGTGCTTGATTTGATGATTCACGATCTCGATGTGGTGCTCGCGTTCGTGAAATCGCCCGTGGTCAGTGTGGACGCGGTGGGAATTCCCGTGCTGAGCAAGAGCGAGGACATTGCCAACGCGCGGTTGCGCTTTGCGAATGGTTGCGTGGCCAATCTCACCGTCAGCCGCATCAGCCCCGAACGGATGCGGAAGATTCGCGTGTTCAGCGGCCCGGAGAATACGTGTTACATCTCGCTCGATTATCGCGCGCAGGAAGGATTCATCTACCGCATCGCCCGCGACGGTGAAGAGGAAAGTTCGTTGCTAAAAAAACTGCTCGCCTCGCGCGACTCGACCATCGTGAGTGAATTCGGCGGTAAACGCATCGTGCGCGAGCCAGTGCCGATCCAGAAAGACGAGCCGCTCAAGTTGGAATTGGAACACTTCGTCAAATGCGTTCGCGAGAAACAAACCCCGCGCGTCAGCGGCGAATCAGCGAAGGCGGCACTGGACTTGGCGTTTGAAATCACAAGGCAGGTGCAGTTGAGCAAGTAAGATTCTGAAGCCATGAACGACGCCAATTTTGAATCGTTTGAGAAGGAAATCAACCGCCTCGTCGAATCCTTCGGCAGCCGCCTTGCGGAACTTAAACAACCTAACTACGCCGAAGCCCAGTTGCGCGTTGATTTTCTGGATCCGCTTCTTGCCGCGCTCGGCTGGGACTTGACCAATCGCGACAGACTGATTCAGGCACATCGTGAAGTGGTCGTGGAGCGGCGCACGGATTCGGGCCGGGCTGATTACTTTTTTCGCACTGACCGCAAGCCGCGTTTCGTTTGCGAAGCCAAGAAGCCTGCCGAAGCACTTCCTCCGCACGCGCAACAGGCCAAAAGTTACGCGTGGACAATTGGCGTGCCGCTCGCGGTGCTGACGGATTTTGAGGAGTTGAACATTTACATCGTCGGCAGTGAGCCGAAGGAGGATGAACCGCTCGTCGGGTTGTGGCGGTCGTATTCATTTCGCGATTACCCGGGGAAGGCGCTGGAACTCTGGGATTTGCTCGCGCGCGACAATGTTGCTGGCGGCGTTATTGACCGCACGGTTGCCGGGTTGCCGAAAAAGCGACTAAAGATCGGCAAAGGTCAGTTCGTAATCCGACCCGACCCGACCAAGAATTTTGACAACGTATTCCTGAACTTACTGGACACTCAGCGACGCTCGCTCGCGTCCGACCTGTTGCGGAACAATGAGTCTGAGAATTGGGAAGGCACACGCCTTAACGAAGCTGTGCAATGTATTTTGGATCGCCTCTTGTTCATCCGCATCTCGGAAGCGCGCGGCATAGACATGGGCACAAAGCTTGAATCACTGCTGGATACTTGGCAGAGACGGCAGCAGTCTGGCGGCGGTGCGATGAATGACGCTCCGCCTGCTGGTTGGGGTGGCGCAGGATTGACTGCGCCGCGCGGCTCGTTGTGGCATTCCGTGGTGCGCCACATT
>JAYUAV010000478.1:0-2661 GCA_043741175.1 Verrucomicrobiota bacterium | reverse complement strand
GTTCAGCGTCAACGTCCCGCCAACTGCGATGATCGTCCGCCCGCTCCCGCTCATCAAACCGCCAGACCAGACCAGCGTGCCAGTGATCGTCACATCGCCCGATCCAGTCAGCGTGCCGCTGTTCAGAGTCAGACCCGTAACGGTGCTGCTGTTCGTCACGGTGACTGTGAAGCCTCCAATCGTCACCGCATCTGCCACGCCCGGAACTTGGTTCGGATTCCAGATCGCGGGATTGTCCCAGTTGCCACTGTTGATGCAAACGAGAGTGGCAGCCCGCGCCGGGACGGAGAGCGAGATGGCAATCAGTGTGGGAAGCAAAAAGACAAGACGACGGTGTAGAAGTGTTTTCATAATTCGCATCGGTAGTTGCAACTAAAAGCCTGTTTGAAAACTGGGTTTGGCGGGTCGTCTTCGTCGTCGTTCTCGTCCTCGATTTTTCACCGGATTGAGGACGACGACGAGAACGAGGACGATTCATTGTCCCGCGAGTTTTCAAACACGCTCTAACAAACAGGGTTTGGCTGCTGTGCCAACCGGGGCTGCGTTCTCCAAGTCACACAGCAACGACAACCTGTTGACTCACGCAGCACTCGGTTGACTCAACTTTAGGCGTCTCACACGGTGTGTCCACGATTTTCCCGATCTTTCTCGCAGTCACACCCGGAACACACCTTCCACGCTCCTTCCACGCCCGGAACATTGCGCACTGCCGTCGGCCTGATAACCTGTCGCCGATGTCCGACATTGTCCTCGCCACGCTCAACGCGAAATATATTCACGCGTCGTTCGGCCTGCGTTATCTCATGGCGAACTTGGGTGAATTGAAATCTCGCGCCATGCTGCTTGAGTTTGACATCAATCAACGCCCGTTGGACATCGCAGAAATTTTACTCGCGCAAAATCCTCGCATCCTCGGACTTGGTGTTTATATCTGGAACGTCACCGAAACCACGGAAGTTGTCGCCGCCATCAAACGCATCCGCCCAGAAGTCATCGTCATCCTCGGTGGCCCGGAAGTAAGCTACGAGACGGACAAGCAGGAGATCGTGCGCCTCGCCGATCACGTCATCACAGGCGAAGCGGATTTGAAGTTTGCCGAAGTGTGCTCTCGGCTCTTGGTTGGTAGGGTGGGCAGTCCTCTGCCCGCCGCCGCCGCAATCGAAGAACGGCGCGCACTGAGTGACGCGCCCTACCTTGGTCTTCCTAAAATCATCCCCGCCGAGCTACCTGAATTCCTGCGACTCATCCTGCCCTACGAGTTTTACGATGCCAAAGACATCGCTCATCGCGTCATCTACGTGGAAGCCTCGCGCGGCTGTCCGTTCACTTGTGAGTTTTGTTTGTCGTCACTTGATGTGCCGGTGCGCGCGGTGAATCTCGAACTGTTCCTCAGCGAGATGCAGAAATTGCTAGATCGCGGCGTGCGCCAGTTCAAGTTCGTAGATCGAACGTTCAATCTGAACCTCAACACGAGCCGCACGATTCTGGAATTCTTTCTCGCGCGTCATCACCCAGAAAACTTTTATCACTTCGAGATGATTCCTGACCGCCTGCCAGAGGCATTGCGCGAAACCATCGCCAAGTTTCCTGCGGGTTCGGTTCAATTTGAAGTCGGCATCCAGACATTCAATCCAACCGTCGGCAAACTCATCAGCCGCAAGCAAGATTACGCTAAGCTCGACGACAACTTGAACTGGCTGCGCGGCCACACGGGCGTTCACGTTCACGCTGATCTCATCGTCGGGTTGCCCGGCGAAGACATGGCGAGCTTTGGCGTTGGCTTTGATAAGTTGATCAGTTTGCGTCCGCAGGAAATTCAGGTCGGCATCCTCAAACGACTTCGCGGCACGCCCATCGTGCGACACGATGCAGAATGGCAGATGACCTACGCCGCACATCCGCCTTACGAAATCCTGAAAACCAAGTTGATTGATTTCGCCACGATGCAACGGCTGCGCCGTTTCGCGCGCTACTGGGATTTGGTGGGAAACAGCGGCAACTTCGTCGAGACCGCGCAACTACTCTGGAGTGGAGGCGCATCGCCATTTGAATCCTTCCTGCGCTGGAGCGATTGGTTGCACGTGCACATCAACCGCACCGACAGCATCGCGCTTGCTCGACTGATGGAATTGTTATTCGTCTATCTCACCACAGAAAAGAAGATGGCGGCGCAAGCGGTTGCTGAAACATTGTGGCGCGATGTTCAACGCGCAGGACGCAAAGAAAAACCAGCCTTCCTCCGCGAGTTCGTCCCCGATAGCATCCACGACACGCTGCAAGGTAAACGATCTTTACTCAAACGTCAGTCGCGCCACTCATCTCGTTTCATCGGCGAAACGCAGGAGTAGCCACTGTTTCATGAACCTTTTTTGAAATTCTCCACTTAGCCGGAAGGATGCAGTAGGACTGGGATAGGGACAAGGGATTGACCTTGCCCCTCCCTCCGAACCGGACGGGCGGATTTCCCGCATCCGGCTCTCCAGTCAGTGGGTTCGTACTGAGCTTGCACCAGCGCGAGTCGCCGAATCACATCTCCAGTTGACGGGATTTTTTTTTGAGCCAGTCCAGCTCCATCGTCAATTGCCCCACCTTTTGTTCGAGCCGCGCCACCTGCCGCTCGGCCTGTTCGACCTGCGCCGTCGCTCCGTGTTCAAACACTTC
>JAYUAV010000477.1:0-3769 GCA_043741175.1 Verrucomicrobiota bacterium | reverse complement strand
AGGCCGCTTCAACGCCCGAGTGGCAGTGGATGAAATGCTTGGCCTGCGTGCTTCCGGACGGTGAAGCGGCGTAAACGCCGCGCTCCGAGTTGGATTGGTGTCGGGGGCAGTGTCAAGATGCGCCCCGATGGTGTTCGCACACTGCTTTGCGCTGGCGTTGTGGAGCGCAGTGCTGCACTCTGCACATGTTGGCGACGTGCAATTATGCAGCCAACTCTCAATACAGTTCAAAAAGTAATTTACAATGCGATTACCAGACTTTCCTTGGGCATGGCAGATGATTCGTGAGGGGCAGGCAGGATTCCTTTTTGCGGAAATATGGTCACGCATTTACAAACGTCTTCACGAGTGGTTGTTTGCACTTCGTTACAATGTGTTCGGCAAAACAACGCCGCTGCTTGATCCACATATCACGCTCGAAACCAAGCATCCTGTCGCGTTCGAGTCGCCGGACCACTTGATGCCTTGGGGAACGAGCCGCGACAACAACACGAATAAGAAATTCGTCACGTTGTTGAATGGGCGACTGCAACGTGAATTTCCGGACGTAACGCGGCAGTTTCTGGATTTGGGCTGTTCCGGTGGCCAATTGGTGAAGGACTTCTGCGACCTTGGCTGGATCGGCATCGGGCTGGAGGGATCAGACTTCTCAAAGAAACACCGCCGCGCGAACTGGGCGACGATGACGGACAAGAACCTGTTCACCTGCGACATCACGAAGCCGTTTCGTCTAAAGTCCACGACATCGCAAGCTCGTTTCCATTTGATCACCATGTGGGAGGTGCTTGAGCACATTCACGAGCGGGATTTACCCCAAGTGTTTGGCAACATCATTCAACACCTCGAACCGGGTGGTTACTTCATTGCATCCACCTCCTCGACTCCAGACATCCATGATGGCGTGGATTTGCACCAGACCCGATGGCCCAACGCCCAATGGCGAGCCATGATCTCGAAGAACCATCCTGAACTCGAATGGGCGGAGCTAGGTATGAAGTATTATCACTTTGTCCGCCTCAATCAGGACTTCTCCTACCTGACCCTTCGGAAAAAGAGGTGAGCGAACACGGCCTCGCGTTTGGAGCGAGGCCGTCGGCTCTACTTTCGGGCGATCAGCAATAATTCATCCCCTGCATCCGGATTGGATCGTAACGCCAAGCGCTCGCGAAGCTGGTAGATGATGCCGTGCAAGAGCACAGAGGGTTTGCCCAAGTCTGCCAGATTCGCCCGCCCCGTCCGTTGTAACTGACGACTCATCGAACCATAAACCCAACAGGTCCGAACAGAGGTTTCCAATCGCTGAGTTTTGAAACCCTCGCGTTCGGCGATCTTGCCCAGCGTCTTACGACTGAACAACACAAGGTGTCTCGGCGGATCGAGATTTAGCCAGCACTTGCCGAAGCGCGCGTGCCCCCAACTCTCGACATTGGGGGTGAGCACGACCAGCACGCCACCGGGTTTGAGGACACGGTAAGACTCACGCAGCAACTCAGCAGGGTCGTGGACATGTTCGATGACATGCGCCATGTGGACAGCATCGAAATGGTTGGCGGGGTATTTCTGTTCGTGCAGCGTGCCAATATCCACTCGCACACCGCGCGCTTCCGCAGCCTGCGCGGCCTTGGGATCAATCTCCTGTCCGCGCACTTCCCAACCCATGTCCTGCATCCGTTTCAGAGCCACGCCAGCACCGCATCCCACATCCAACAGGCGGGACGGTTGCGCCGGAGCGGGCAGATACATCGCACCCGCGTCCAGTTCTGCACGGCCTCCCGGATGCACCAACGCCAACGGCCAAAGTAAGGAAGTCCAGGCCGGACCCGTGCCGCGTTTGTATCCGAAGCGATGCCGGAGATAACTTTTCCAAACTCCCCAGCAAGCGTTGTTCACCAATCCAGCCAAAGGCTTGGGTTGGTTATGCGTGTAGTATGTTTCGTAAATTTTCCCGATGTCCTCCTCTGTCGGTACCGGATCAAGCCACACCAAGCCGCACTCCGGCTTGGGGCATTTGCGCTGATTCCAAACACCGGGCGCATCAAATCCCCGGTCACGAAATCCTTCGTAAAGCAGATTGCCGGGCGTGTCACAGACACGGCAATTTGTCACCGGTCGGGTGCGGATCGTTGGTTCACTTTTGTCTGGCATGATTCAGTTAAAAAATTGGAACTGGGGACTCTGTTTACGCACGCTTGCTTGCCGCTGGAAAATTTTGCGTCAACTCATCCGGCTATCGGCGAAATTTGACCTAGCCGTAAATATTCTTCGGATGTTTTTTCCGTCCGCCGAGTTTATAGACCAGCACATCGCGGGCGTGGACGATCACCTGCGCCATGTACCACGCCAGCGGCCCGCTGATTTTTCGCGCCGCCTGTGCAATCTGCCGTGAGTAGGCGGGATTGCCCTGCTCACGAAATCGCTTGGCCTTGATGCCGGAGCGGACACCGAACAGTCCCTTGAGCTTGAACTGCCGCACAAAACCGCCCGGCGACCCGCGCAATTTCTCAATCGCCTGCATGAGTCTCCATTCATCCAGCACGAGCGACTGGAGTTCCGGCGCGAAGTTCGACGTGCCGTTCGCGCCGTGCCAGCGATACTGCGCCAACGGCTGATGTACGCGCACGATCTTCTTGCAATGCTTGCCGAACTCAGCCCAAAACATCATGTCTGCCAGGATGGGCAGATCCATCCAGAAGCGGCAGGGCACTTCTTGATAATGGGTCTTGAGCAGCGAACCGCTGAAGGCCTGATTCGCGATCTCGGATTTCTCCCGAAGAAAATCCGCTGCGCTTTGCACCTCAATCTCGCCGGTGATCTTGGCGGAGAGGCTCAACCGCCGGTTGTTCTCGTCAATCCGTTCGTCGAGCGCGTAACCAAGACCAAAACCATCGCAGTCATCCAGCGCACGCGTCAGCGTGGCGTAGTATTCCGGTGCAACCATATCGTCGGCGCAAATCAAATGGAGATATTCCGTTTCAGTTGCCAACGCGAGCGCGCGATTACAGTTCCCGAAGCAGCCAAGGTTCGCCTCGTGTTGCCGCCATTCGACTTTGATCGGCTTGAATTCCTTGACCAGCCGCTCGGTGTTGTCCGTCGAGCGATTGTCCTGCACGATCACGCGATCCGGCCGCAACGTCTGGTCAGCCAGCGATTGGAGCGTCTGAATGATGAACGCCTCGCCGTTGTAAACCGGGATGACAGTGATGATTTTTGATTTCATCTGACTCATGTTAGGCGGCGACCAACCCGATCACGAACGTATTTTTATACGGCATTTGTGGGCGATTAAATATCCGCGTGCGTCTCGGAAGTCGAGCGGGGAGTAACGGCGGGATGTGACTGAAACTGCCGCGCAGTTTTGGAGTGCGGTGACTTGTCGCTCAGGCAGAGCCGCGCAGAGCGGCGCAGCGCAGGGTTGGTTGGCTCTCTTGTGACACGAAAGTCTTTCTCCGCCCGACACACTGCTTCTGTCTTCGCTTCGCTACGACGCGACACGGGACGCGGTGCTGCTGGGACGACAAGTCGTCCCAGCGGAAAAGCGGCGACAAGTCGCCGCACTCCATATTCCACCCGATCCGCGCAACTCGGCGACTTGGTCTCTTATTTTTCTTACTCTTAATCTCCCTGCGATCCGAGATTAAGAGTAATGCCTTTCGGAAATTCCAGCACAGCTCGCAGGCCGTATAACGGAGCGCCGGTCTGTGACCGGCTTTGGGCGCAGGAACAATCCGCCCCAATCAATTTTATTCCACGGGTGGTCAACTCACCGTTG
>JAYUAV010000476.1:0-5075 GCA_043741175.1 Verrucomicrobiota bacterium | reverse complement strand
CAACGGTGAGTTGACCACCCGTGGAATAAAATTGATTGGGGCGGATTGTTCCTGCGCCCAAAGCCGGTCACAGACCGGCGCTCCGTTATACGGCCTGCGGGCTGTTCTGGAATTTCCGAAAGGCATTAGGTTTGGTTCGTGCGCGTCATTTGTGTCGCGGTTCTATAAACAATTCCCGTCAAGTTTGCGGCGGCAAATCCAAACTGTTCCTCACCGTCAACGCCAGCTTCGCCGCTTGGAATGGCTTGCTCAGGAAGTTCACGCCGTCTTGCAGAATAAATCCCTGACCCGCGATGTCCCGGCTGTAGCCGCTCGTGTAGATGACTTTGAGGTTTGGATTCTCGTGAACAAGCACCTCGGCAAGTTGTTTACCCGTCATGCCGTCGGGCATCACGAGATCGGTGAGCAACAGCCTGATGTCGTTGCGATGTTCCTTCCAAACTTCAACCGCAGTCAATCCCGTCGTCGCTTCCAACACGCGATAGCCGAGCCGCGTCAGCACATTGCGGACGAGGACGCGAAGGGATTGTTCGTCTTCGACAAGGAGAATGGTTTCGTTTCCGCCTTTGGCCACGAAGGTAGTTTCCGCGACAACTTCTTCGGCTTCCTTTTGCAACGGCAGATAGACGCGGAAGGTCGTGCCTTTGCCGACTTCGCTATAAGCACCGATCCAGCCGTTGTGTTGCTGGACAATGCCGAACACAGTGGCGAGTCCGAGTCCTGTGCCTTTGCCAATGTCCTTGGTCGTGAAGAACGGCTCGAAGATGCGCGGCAAAATCTCCGGCGGAATGCCCTTCCCCGTATCGCTCACGCTGAGACAGGCAAAGCGTCCGACGCGCGCGTTGGGTTTTTGAGCGACGGCAAACTCGTCAAACTCCGCCACAGATGTCTCGATGACGATCTTGCCGCCGACGGGCATGGCATCACGCGAGTTGACGGCGAGGTTGAGTAGGATTTGATCCAACATGCCGGAGTCCGCGTGAACGGGCAGCGGTTGCGGCGCGTAACTGATGTGCATGGCCACGTCCTCGCCCACGATGCGTTGCAACATTTTCGTGATGTTTGTCACCACGGCGTTGAGATCAATGTCGTGCTTCATCGCGGCTTGTCGCCGGCTGAACATGAGCAACTGTCGCGTGAGATCGGCGGCGCGGCGACTTGCCTTCTCGATGTCCAACACGGATTCCGACTGGATGGATGTGAGTGGATCACCGTGTTTGAGGAGGTCCAACTGCATGTGGACGACGGTGAGAATGTTGTTGAGATCATGCGCCACGCCGCCCGCGAGCTGGCCGATGGCTTCCATCTTTTGCGACTGGCGGAATTGCTCCTCCAGCTTGCGCGTCTCAGAGATGTCGCGCGAGTTGACGATGAGAAATCCATCCGGCGACTCGCCGGCGATGCTCCGCCCGACGGATTGAAGGTAACGCCAAGTGCCATCGCTGTGGCGGTAGCGGTATTCGACGGAGACTGGCAGTCCAGCATTGGCGAAGGCGTTCTTTAGGGCGATGGAGACACGCGTCAGATCGTCCGGATGCAGAAAATCATACGCACTGCGGTTGACCATTTCTTCCGGCTGAAAGCCCAGGATGCGCGTCACAGAAGGACTTTGGAAACGGATGATGCCCTCGGCATTTATCACAGTGACGATGTCCGACGCGTTTTCGATGAGCAGTCGGAAACGTTCATCGCGCTTCCGCAAATCAGCTTCCGCTTTCTTCCTCTCGGTCACGTCCACCATCACGCCGCGCAGTGTCACGGGTTTTCCATTTTCCATCACCACGGACACCAGATCGTGAATCCAAACCTCCCGCCCATCTGCCGCGATCATCCGGTAATCCAAGTCATACGCCACGCCTTGTTGCATCCGCTCACGGCAAAAGGCCAGGACTCCTTCGCGCTCGTCTGGGTGCAAATGATTTTGCCAGAATCCATTCTTCTCAGTCCAATCCACCGCCGGATAACCGAGGATGCGCTCCGCCTGAAAACTCACGAAGGTTGTCTTGAACGCCACCACATCGCGCTCCCACACGATGCCGTCAATGTTGTTGACCAGATCGGCATATTGATATTCCGAGGCGCGCAACGCTGCTTCCGTCTTCTTGCGTTCCGTGATGTCGCGCACCACGGCCACGATGTAATCGCGATCCAGCCACACCCACTTCATGTTGACCTCCACGGGGAAGGTTCGCCCATCCTTGTGTTGGTAAATGGATTCGTGCATCAACGCACCCGTGTCCCAGAGCTTTTCTTTCCGCGCCTTGAACCCCGCCGCATCCTGCGTCGGATCCACATCCATCACGCTCAACGAAAGCATTTCTTCCCGCGTGTAACCCAGATCAGTGCAAGCTTTCTCATTGATGTCCAGAAACCGCCCCGTCTCTGGATCAATCACCTCGATGGAATCATTCACGCGATCCACCAGCGTGCGGAACATCTCCAGCGCGTCAGCCGCGCGTTTGCGCTCCGTGATGTCGCGGCTCAGGATGTTGAACAATATCTGGCCGTCCGACTCGAATGCGCCGATCCGCGCCTCCACCGGGAAACGCGTTCCATCCTTGCGCTGATGCTGGCCGATCACCGTCCGCACCTGGCCGGGCCGCACCTGCCGCAACACTTCCTCCAATGCCTGCGCGTCCAAATCCTTCTCCACATCCGTCACACGCATCCCAAGAAACTCATCGCGCGTATAACCGAGTTGTTCACACGCGCGGCGGTTCACCTCCACGAATTTCCCAACGCGGTCATGCACAAAAAATGTGTCTGCCGCGTGATCGGTGAGGATGCGATACCGCTGCTCGTCGGCGCGGCGCAATTTTTCCTCACGGTCTTTCGACATCGCAATCGCAGCGACGTGTGTGACAGATTCGATGTGTTTCCGATGATGTTCCTCCGGTGTCGTGGGCGTTCGGTAATAGAGTGCGAACGTTCCCAGCACATCTTGCTTCGCATCAAAAATCGGATACGACCAACACGCGTGCAGGCCATGCTTGAGAGCCAGCTCCTTGTAATCTGCCCAAAGCGGGTCTGTGGCGATGTCAGTAACAATGGCGGGCTTTCTGTGAAAAGCCGCTGAACCGCACGATCCCACCAACGGACCAATGACAACACCATCCAGCGCGCTGGAGTATTCCACCGGGAGGTTGGGCGACGCGACATGCCGCAGCCGTTGGTTGTCCTCAAGCAACAGGATTGAGGCAAGCATCCCCGGATTTTCCGCTTCCGTCAGACGCAGCAATTTCTCCAGCGTCTGCGGCAGCGGCACGCCGCTGGCAATCATCTCCAGCACTTCGGCTTGGGCGGCCAGCATTCTCTGGTTCGCTTCGCGGCGCAACCTCTCCCGTTCCCGCTGACGAATAGTTTGTCGAAGCGTGTAAAAAAGTATCCACGCCGTCACGCCGATGAAGACAAACTCTTTGGCAACTTGAAACCAAGTGACGTCCTGCACCCTTGCAAACAAATAACGCCCCGCGATGTCTGTGGAGAGAATCCACACCACCGCCGCAATTGCGTAAATCAGAGTCGTGCGCCGAGCCAGTTGCTTTGCCTTGTCATCCATGATGGTTAAACTTACGGGCTGTCGTTGTTGGCCGCGATGTTACGCGGACGAAATTTCAATGCAACTGCGGCATTTCCGGAGCTGTTGCAAAACACTCGGCAACTTCGCGTCTTACTCCAAATCTTTTTCTTAATCTTCTCCCGCTTGGGATTCAGCGAGATAAAGGCTGATCTTTGTTACGGGGTAACTTCTGCCGCGCCCCACTTCGGACTTGCCACTCACACGTAAAAACTCTGAACTTCATCTCCGCGTGAAATCAATCATCGCCAACGGCCAGCCGATTCAAACTGTATTCCCCTGCACAATCGAGTCTTTCCTCGTCGCACAAAAACTCCTGCCGCGCAGCATCGTGGTGGAGCTCAATGGGGAAGCCGTGACGCCTTCCGAGTTTTCCCGCCGCGCCCTCAAGCCGGGCGACAAGTTGGAGATTGTGAAAATTGTCGCTGGCGGTTGATCGCACCGTTCATGTTGACTGCTTCGACCGGGTAAGATCACACCCACCAGTTCTCTCCATCAGAAAATTATCTTTCCCGCGACTCGACGCTCCGCAACATTCACGGCAGATTATTTTACGATGATTCTCTACAATTTGTTTCCGTTGCTCGCTGGCTCGTTTAACCGCTGGCAACCCCACTTGCAACGCGCCAACCAGATGGGCTTCGACTGGGTCTATGTGAACCCCATCCAGCGCACCGGACAATCCGGCAGTCTTTATTCCATCGCGGATTATTTCCAACTCAACCCCGCCCTGCTCGAACCCGGCAACTCCGCGAAGCCAGACGAACAATGCCGCGCGATGATCGCGCAAGCTCACGCCAGCGGATTGAAATTGATGATTGATCTCGTCATCAATCACAGTGCCTACGACTCGTCGCTCACACGCGAACATCCCGATTGGTTCGCGCGCGAAGCGAATGGCCGCATCGCCAACGCCTCCTGTCAACACGGCGCAGAACGCATCGTCTGGAGCGATCTCGCACAGTTCGATCATCGTCACACGCGCGACCCGGAAGGTTTGTTTCGCCATTGCCTTCGCATCGTCGAGCATCTCATCGCGCTCGGCTTTGATGGTTTCCGCTGCGACGCCGCGTATCAGATCCCTACGAACTTCTGGCAACGCCTCATCCGCGAAACCAAGGCGAAACATCCGCACGTTTGCTTCACCGCCGAGACGCTCGGCTGTTCCGCAGACGAAACCCGCGAGACCGCGAAAGCTGGATTCGATTACGTGTTCAACAGCTCCAAATGGTGGGACATGCAAGGCTCTTGGCTGATCGAGCAATACAATCTCCTCCGTGAAACCGCGTCCTCTATCAGCTTCGCAGAAAGTCACGACACGCCCCGCCTCGCCGAGGAATTGAACGGCAACATCGAAGGCGTGAAACAACGCTACCTATTTTCGGCGCTGTTCTCCGCAGGTGTGATGATGCCGATGGGATTCGAGTTCGGCGCGCGAAAACAATTACACGTCGTGCAGACCAAACCTGAAGACTGGCACGTCAACAGCGTGGACCTG
>JAYUAV010000475.1:0-4094 GCA_043741175.1 Verrucomicrobiota bacterium | reverse complement strand
AAAAATGTTCCCCGGCGCATCCACCGCCACATCGTAGGGATAACTCAACTCGCCCAGCTTCGTCCCCGCCGAACCAATCGCCCGCAGAAACTTTCCATCCGCCGAAAAAACCTGGATGCGATGATTACACGAATCCGCCACGTAAATCCGATCCTGCGCATCCACGCAAATCCCCTCCGCGCGATTGAACTCACCCTCGCCCGTGCCAGCGCGCCCGATGACTTGAAGCAGCGCAGCCTCAGCTCGCGGAACGCCGAACTCCGATTCGGCCCGTTTCAAAGCCGAGGAAGCGAGCGGCGCATCCGAGCGTGCATACGGCCACCGCATTTTCTCCCTCTCCACTTCGGAAGGGGAGAGGGCCGGGGTGAGGGCGTTCGTTGGTCTGACTTCTGGCTCTCGACCCTCGACCCTCGACTGAAATCTTTGCACTCGTTCCGCGCCCATATACTCACAGACGAAAAACTCCCTACGAGAATTTTGAGCCACACCGCGCGGCAACATGAAACACCCCTCGTTCGTTCCGCGACAACCCCACTGCGCCACCAGCTTGCCCTCCGGTGTAAAATGGTTCACCCGCTGATAATGCGGCTCGACCACGATGATGTTGCCGTCATGATCGCGGCCCATGCCTTTCGGTTTGCCGAGATCGGTTTCGGGCATCTGCCAGTGCAGCAGATATTTTCCCTCCGGCGAGAACTTCTGCACGCGCCCCGTCATGTCCACGACGTAAACATTGTCGTTGGTGTCGCACGCTAACGAACGCGGTTTATTGAACTCACCAATGCCCACGCCGCGCGAGCCGATGACGATGGCGCGACTGAAGAGTTGGCTCTGCAACGCCGCTTCGTGCTTCGAGTCCGCCGGTGAACAGCCGGCGAGCAGCGCAATGGCGGTCACTGTAGCTGCGCTCGTGAGAGCGCGGCTAACTTCACTTGGTGGGCGCGTGGACAGGAATTGCCGCGTTCTCACGAACGCAGCCACAACAATGAGAGGTAGTATCGCCAACCCGAGCAACGTCAGACACAACGCATTCACTTGTGCCGCGTAGCCGTAGTGCAGCAGATTGAAAATCTTGAGCGCCAGCGTTTCACCACCGGGCGGTTGGATGATGACGATGGATTCCACGTCCCACAGGCACAGCAGATAGACCACATACCACGCCGCGAACATCTGCGGCGCAATCTGCGGCCAGATAACGAACCGGAACATCTGCCAGCGCGTCGCGCCTTCGAGCCGGGCCGCATCGGTCAAATCTTTATCCACGCTCGCCACCGCATGTCGCGCCGCCGTCCACGCCAACGCGAAATATCGGATCACCAGCGCTAGCAGTACGATACCGACGCTCTGATAAAACAGTGCCAACACCGGACGGTTGAAAACTTTGATCAACGCGATTCCCACGAGCACCCCCGGAATGAAAAACGGCAGCCAACTTACCATCGTAGCCGCCGACGTAAGGAGGCGGACCTGGCGTGAGCGTTTAGTCTCCGCCTCCATACGTCGGCGGCTACAAAAACCAAGCGCCACGCCAACAACCATCGTCGCCGCCAGTGCCGCGAACCAGAATGAATTCCAGATTGTGCCGGAGCTGGCTTCCATCGCACCCGGAAGTTCGGTCCACGTCCGTCGTGCGAAAACGATTTGCCCCAGCGGCAATCCGACGGATACGACGCACAGCAATAGTGCCAGCACGCCGCTGCTGACTCGCCATGTTGAACCAAGCTGGCGACGAAAGATGCTGGCTGGCACAGCGCCTTGAATTCTTGGCCACGCCACCGACCGACGCGTTGCCCACGCGAGCAAGAGCATCGGCGCAATCACCAGCGGCACGCTTAATCGCAGCGCGGCCAGCGCGTCGAACTTCGTGTTGAACTGAACCCACATTTCGTCCGGCAGCACTTTGGTTTGCAGGATGGCGGGCACGGCAAAATTGTTCAGCGCGAGCACAAATGTCAGCACTGCGGCCAGCGCCAGTTCGCCTTTGGCGGCGGGAACGAGCAGCCATCGCAATAAAGAGAATCCCGTCATCGCTGGTTCACATTCAAGTTGCGCTGCTTCCAAGCGTCGCCATGCCGCGAGCGCAGCAAACAAGGTGATCGGCCACAACATCAGCGACAAAATCCAGATCGTCCCGCCGAGTGAATAAATCTTCAGCGGCAACCACGACCGCAGCACGCCGGTTTCACCAAGTAAACTGATCCAGCAATTCGTCACGAGAAACGGCGGCAATGCCAGCGCCACGATGGCCAGCGCGAGAAACATATTCCGCCAACGCGATTCCAACGTCGCGAGCCACAGCGCCGCGACGAGGCCAAAGCCCATTGCTAGCGCCGTGGTCGTTCCGGCGAGCAGCAGACTGTTTTGGAGCAAGGGCCAGTTCACCGTAGGAAAATCTCGTTCAATTGTTTGGTGGTCGTTTCCAAGTTGCGGAGCAAATCGTCCCAATTCGGCTTCATCGTGGTCGCATCCGTCGCATCCGTCGCACTCTCCAGCGCATTCACCTGCACCAGTTTGTCCGCCACCTCCCGCCGCTGGAGATACTCAAACAACTTCTGCGCGTTGGCTGGATGCGGCGCATTGCGGATCACTCCCACCGTGTTCGGAATCAAGAGTTGCTCCTCGTTGATCGGCAGCATGGCTACCGGCGCTCCTTCCCGTTGCCCGGCAAACACGTCATCCGAATCGGTCAACCCAATCCACGCCTCGCGGCGGGCGACCTGTTTCACGACGACGGAATTACCGTCCACGACGAACGGCTTGTTCGCCGCCAGCGCACGACACCACGCAAGCCAAGCCGATTCGCCCCAAAGTTGTTTCAACGCGTGGAAGTGTGTGGCTGTCGTGCCGAACTGCGGAAATGCCAGCGCCACTTTGCCGCGCCAGATTTCGTTTGTGAGTTCGAGAAGTGAATGTGGGGCAACCCACCCCTGACCCCTCCGAGGAGGGGAACTGAAATTCGTGCGTCGCGCGTTCTCGTTCTCCTCCTGGGAGGGGCTAGGGGTGGGTTCTTCGAGCCTTACAAGATTCGTATTGATGACGATGCGGCGGCTGCGGTAGCCGAAGGCGGCCCAGCCGTTGGTTTCGCGGAAGACATTTTGCGCGGCGAGTTGGCGCGTGCGCATTTCTTCGTTGCCCCAGAACACGTCGCATTGCGGATGACTGCGCTCGGCGAGCAACCGATTCGCCAGTCCGACTGTCTTCACTAACTCGTTGTCGAAAACGGTTTTGACTTTGATGCCGGTTTCCTTCTCGAACACGCGCAGAATCGGCTCGGCATAGACCTGATCTTGCGCAGCGTAAATGATGACCTGCCTAGTCGGCGGGCTGGTTTTGATGAGCAGGGCGATAATAATGTAAACTACGAGAAGAAAGCCCGAGAACTGGACGACCCCTCGAACAATCTGAACACCGAGACTAGGAGCAGGTTTAGCCATCACACCGTCCTCCTGTGATACCACCACCACTCGAACAGCAGCACGGCCAGGCCGATGGCCGCCAGCGTGCGCCAGAGTTCCATGTTCGTGCGTTGCACGGTCGAGGCTTCGACCTTTGTGTATTCCCCAAATTTCAGTTCGTCGCGCGGACGAATGTTGCTCTCGGCGGAGTCGAGCAGGTCGGCGCAGAAGGTGATTTCGTTCGTGCCGGCGCGCAGGTGATAGATGCCTTGCTTTGCGGTGTCGCCGAAGACGATTTCATTCGCGCCTTCGACGTTGAGTTGTTTCGTTGAGCCGTCGGGCATTTTCACTTCGGCACTTTTTACCAGTTCGGCGAGCGCGAGGCGGAACGGATCGCCGGCCTTGATGAGGAGCTGGGAATTTTTCGCGTTGGCGGGATTGAGCCAGTCCACGGCGTTGGCGATGAAGATCGGGAACGACACGCGCAACGGCCAGTTGCTCTCCAGCGGATCGAAGCCCACCCACACGATGCGCTGGCGGCCCAGGTCGCCCGCGAGGATGAGCGGCGCTTGCGGCGCTTCGAGGATCGAGACCGCCCATGTCGGCGCGCGCGCGGTGAGGCTCTGCACGATCTGCACGTTGTCGAATCCGGCGTAGCGCAACAGCGGGTGCGTGGATTTCCAGTCCACGATCACCGGC
>JAYUAV010000474.1:0-2327 GCA_043741175.1 Verrucomicrobiota bacterium | reverse complement strand
CAGGAAGCGGAACGCCGCCATCTCGCCCGCGAACTTCACGACGAAGTCGGACAGACGCTCACCGCCACCAAGATCATACTTCAAACTATCAAGAGTGCTGAAGGGTGTGTTGTTCTTGAAGGGGCAGTTCAACAATCCATTTCGTCGGAAAGTTCTGCCATGCTGGCGAACGCAGTCCAGCATGTGGAACACCTGCTCCATATCGTGCGGAATCTTTCGTTGAACCTTCGCCCGCCGATGCTGGATGATTTCGGCCTCGTCTCCGCAATGAGATGGTTGCTGGATCAACACACCAAAACCACCGGGCGCGTCGTCGAGTTCACCTCGGATTACAACGTTGAATCTCCCGATGCCACTGTGGAAACCGCCTGCTTCCGCACCGCACAGGAAGCACTCACCAACGTCACTCGACATTCTCAAGCGAGAAAAGTTTCCGTTCACCTGAGTTCGGACGATTTGGGAATCCACCTCGTCGTCGCCGATGACGGCGTTGGATTCGACGTCGCGCTCTCGCAACATAAAGCGCGACGAGGCGGCAGCCTCGGACTTCTCAGCATGGCCGAGCGCGCCGGGCTGGTCGGTGGCCATCTCGATGTCGCCTCCACTCCAAGCAAAGGCACGGAAATCCGCGCCCGTTTTCCGCTCGCCACTCAGCCCGCCGCCGTCACATCTTAAACCCATGAAATCGTTACGTGTCCTCCTGGCAGATGACCACGCACTCGTGCGCGCTGGCATCCGCGAACTCGTCACAAAAATTTCCGGCATCGAAGTCATCAGCGAAGCCAGCAGCGGACGGCAGGCTCTCGAAATGATCGAGTCGCTCACGCCCGATCTGGTGTTGCTCGACATCGGCATGAAGGAACTTAACGGATTGGAAGTCGCCGCGCGCGTGAACCGGGATTTTCCCGCCGTCAAAATCCTCATCCTCTCCATGCACAACAACGAAGAATATGTTTTACGTGCGTTACGCGTCGGAGCCAGCGGTTATATGCTCAAGGATTCCGCCATCGCAGAACTCAAACTCGCCATCGAAGCCGTCCGCAACGGCAAGACCTATCTCAGCCCCTCCATTTCCAGGAACACGATTGACAGCTACCTCAACCGCACCGCCGCGCCAGGCAAATCCACATCGCTCGATCAACTCACGCCGCGCCAGCGCGAAATCCTCCAACTCATCGCCGAAGGTCGCAGCACAAAAGAAATCGCAAGTGACCTGAACCTCAGCGCGAAAACCGTGGAGACGCACCGCTCGCAATTGATGGAACGCCTCGACATCTACGACGTCGCCAGCCTCGTCCGCTACGCCATGCGAGTGGGGTTGATTCAGGCGGAGTGAAAAACTGAGTTGTTGCGCGATACTCCATCGGAATAGAATCGCGCCATGACAATGCGGCAATTCTACGATTGGCAAACCGCTGGTGGCGGAGGCGACGTGTCTCTGTTGGTCACAACTCTTGAAAAACTGCAAATCCATTGGTGCATGATCGGTGGCCTCGCGGTTAACCACTGGGCTGAAGAGCCGATGTCCACAGCAGACGTGGATGTCGTCATTGCATTGGAACAAGTGGAAGCAGCCGTGAAAGCATTGATCGAAGCGGGCTTTGTTTCGGAACGTTTCAAATGGTCCATCAACCTGAAAGGTCACTCCAAAGTTTCCGTCCAGATCAGCACAGAAGAATTTTACCGTGAGTTTCCATCGCGCGCAGTGCCCGCAGATATTCACGGCATTCTGATGAGGGTTGCGTCGCGCGAAGATACTTTGAGCGGAAAGTTACAAGCCTACGCTGACACCCAGCGTCGCCCCAGCAAGCGGCAGAAAGACCTACTGGATATCGCGCGGCTGATTGAAAGCCATCCCGAACTCCGCGCGCGAGTGCCTTCTGAAATTTTGAAGAAGCTGACGGATTGAAGCTGCGAGCGAGGGACCGCTCGCACTCCGTCACAAAATATTCGCCGCCAACTCCGCCAACTCCGAGCGTTCACCCTTTTGCAATTCCACATGCGCGGCCACGGCTTCCGGGCGGAACTTGCTCACGATGTAGTTGAATCCGTTCGAGGAACCGTCCACGTAGGGATTATCAATCTGGTAGGGGTCGCCAGTGAACACGATCTTCGTGCCGCTACCGACACGCGTGACGATGGTCTTCACTTCGAGCGGCGTCAGGTTCTGCGCCTCGTCAATGATCATGAACTGATTCGCAATGCTGCGTCCGCGAATGTAGCTCAACGCTTCCACCACGATGTTGCCACTCCGCATCAAGTCGCCGCTGCGACGATGGTCGTGACCCATGTTCAAGTCGCTCAACATTTCAAGCGCGTCGTGAATC
>JAYUAV010000473.1:0-3097 GCA_043741175.1 Verrucomicrobiota bacterium | reverse complement strand
GCGACGAAGAAGTCGCTGGCGGTCTTGGAAGTTTTCGCCGAGCGAAAGCCCATCCAGATCGTCACGATGACGGTGATGGAGCTGAAGGCGAGGATGTAGAGATCAATGTTCATGATTCAAAAAATTAAGGTGTCCCGCGAAGGGGCGAAGGGAACGAAGGTTGGAAAAGGCTCTTCTTCATCAGTCCTTCGCCTCCTTCGTTCCTTCGCGGGACTCATTTTCCCGTGACCAAACTGGTTTGCCATCAATTCCATTCACGACGCGTGTGATGCCTTCTTTCAGGTGCGCCACATTGAAATTGATGAGAAAGCCAAGTTGCAACGGAATGAGCCGGACGTAATTGTTAGTAATTTTTTTGAACAGGGGTGTAATGGCTTCAACAGATTTTAACTCAACAAGCACCAATCCCTCCACGACCAAGTCAGCGCGAAAGCCCACATCAAGTTGTTGTCCCTCGTAAAAGACTGGAATCGCCTTTTGGGTTTCCACCCGCAGGCCATGCTTCCGTAATTCCATCGTCAGAGCGGCTTCGTAAACCGATTCAAGCAAACCCGGCCCAAGCACCGTATGGACGTGAAACGCTGCATCCAATACTTGTTTGCCAACTTGCTCGACGTTCATGGCCATATCAATCATGTCCCGCGAAGGAGCGAAGGCTGCGAAGGTTTTGGAAGGCAATCCTCATTCAGACTTCGCTTCTTTCGCCTCTTCGCGGGACACCTCGGCGACTTCTTCATTCTCCAGCGCGATGGAGCGACGGATAAAATAAAACGCGATGCACCACACTGCGGGGAAGAAACCAATGCCCAGCACGAACCACGTCATCGTGAAACCCCAGATGCGCTGGGCCATGAACTCTGGCGCGAAGTAATTCGCCAGCGGCAAGCCGAGCAGCACGACCATGAACGCCACCGCACAAGCGATGGAGAGCTTGAGTTGTTTGCGCATCAGCGAGTGGAGAAATTCCTCGCTGTGCATATCGGGCTTCGTTTCGGGTGTTGATTTTTGCATGGGACGCGCGTGTTGTAGCCGAGCAGGGCGGGGAAAGCAATCGCGTTGAAAGCGATTTGCAACCGCTTGAGACTTGGAATCAGAAATGTTTTCAGCCACACTCCCCGTCCGATAAAAAAGAAATCGTCAGCAAAAAACTTGTGATCAATACGCTCACATCCCGGCGTCCTCATGGATAAACCTGATCACAATCTGTTCTCGATTTTCCGAGTTCTCTGAATGATTCAGATGCAACTGCCATCCTGACAGTCCAATCCTCAGCTTGGCAATTGGCCCGATTTCAGATACTCTCTATCCATGAAACCCCGCAGATGTCTGTGCTTGCTCACAAGCCTTGTAATTTTCTCACTTCAACCTGTGGCCAATGCCGACATGCTTGTCTCCGGTTTCGGCGCTGATGCCGTGTATCGTTTCGATTCCAGCGGCGCGTCGCTCGGAGTGTTCGCCTCGCACCCAACACTCATGGATGGCCCGGCGGCGATGGTGTTCAACTCCTCTGGAAATCTTCTGGTGCTGAATGAGTTTTCCCACAACGTCCTCAAGTTCGACGGTACGAGCGGCGCGTTCATCAGCGAATTTATTTCTCCCGCCACGCTCGGCGGTGCTGGCGTCACCGATCCCGACGACATGGAACTCGGCGCGGACGGGAAGCTTTACGTGATGAGCCACTTCAACGACACCGCGAACATTTTCCGATTCGACAGCCTCACCGGCGCGTATCTCGGCGTGTTCGCCGCCAGCCTGCCGATTCATCACGAGCACGGACTCGCCTTCGGTCCCGGTGGACATCTTTATCAAGGCAACGTGGCCTCCGGAGTCGTGGAAAGATTCAACGGCATTACCGGCGCGGCGATGGGTACATTGACCAGCTTCCCGGTGGGTCCAATCGGCGATCTCATCTTCGGCCCCACATCGCTCTACGTCGCGTGTGGCAGCGGCGGCGGACTCGCGCGCTTTGATGCGTTCAGCGGCGCATTTCTCGGTTACCTTGTTCCTCCGGGCACAAATTCGTTTTGGGGCATGACGATTGACAGCGGCATTCTCTACGCGGCAAATTCGACCACTGGCGCAATTCAGAAATACGACGCTACAACCGCCGCCTTCCTCGGAAACTTCATCGCGACCGGCCCCGGCGCGTTCGATCTTCTTGCCATGCCCGCACCTGAACCAAGCAGTGCCACTCTACTGATGGCCGGAATTGCAATTTACGCCGCCGCACACCGAAGCCGGCGGCGCCGCTGACCAATCTGCCGAATTCTGACGCGTTCCGTGGGTTTTGACTTCCGTCAACGCATCTGTTGCTCTGCCTTGCCCAAGAGCAGCATTTTTGTAAACTACCCGTCCGATGAAAAAGAAATCGTTTGCTAAAAATTTCAATTTAATGCGCCCGTTCTCCAGTCTCCTGCTGGACGGCCCGGAACGCGCCGCTGCGCGTGCCATGCTTTATCCCGTCGGTTTTACGGAAGAAGATTTCAAGAAGCCCATCATCGGCATCGCGTCCACATGGAGCAACGTCACGCCGTGTAACATGCACATTGATAAACTCGCGCTCGAAGCCGAGAAAGGCACGAACGCGAACGGCGGCAAGGCCATCGTCTTCAACACCATCACCATCTCCGACGGCATCTCGATGGGCAGCGAAGGCATGAAGTATTCACTCGTCTCGCGCGAAGTCATCGCCGACTCCATCGAAACCGTCGTGGGTTGCGGCGGCATGGACGGCTACGTGGCCATCGGTGGTTGCGATAAGAACATGCCCGGCGCGATGATTTGCATCGCCCGCATGAATCGCCCTGCCGTGTTCGTCTATGGCGGAACGATTCTCCCCGGCTGCCTCACCGCAGCCACTGCCCCCGCTAATTCGCCCAACAAAGGCAAAGACCTCGACGTCGTCTCCGTGTTCGAAGCCATCGGCCAGCACGCAGCAGGCAAGATCAGCGACGAAGAATTGCACGCCGTCGAATCCTGCGCCATCCCCGGCGCGGGTTCGTGCGGCGGCATGTACACCGCCAACACCATGGCCAGCGCGATTGAAGCGCTCGGCATGAGCCTGCCCAACAGCTCCGCGCAAAACGCCATTTCCCCC
>JAYUAV010000472.1:0-2371 GCA_043741175.1 Verrucomicrobiota bacterium | reverse complement strand
GCGGGTGAGCCGGACTTCGATACGCCGCAACATATCAAGGACGCCTGCGCCAAGGCTCTCGCGGATGGTTTCACAAAATACACTCCGGCAGCGGGCATTCCTGAATTGCGCCAGGCCATAGCGGATAAGCACCAGCGCGAGAATGGTCTCACTTACAAGCCGAGTCAGATCATCGTTTCGTGCGGCGGCAAACATTCTTGCTACAACGTCATCCTCGCGACGTGTCAGGAAGGCGACGAAGTCATCATCCCTGCGCCGTATTGGTTGAGTTATCCCGAAATGGTGAAGCTCGCCGGTGCGAAGCCGGTGATCCTCGAAACGAGCGACAAGACTGAGTTCAAGGTCACGCCCGCGCAACTCCGCGCCGCCATCACACCGCGCACCCGGTTGTTCGTGTTAAACTCGCCGAGCAATCCGACCGGCTCAGTTTACACGCCTGAAGAAACAAAAGCCCTTGGCGACATCTGCGTCGAGAAGGGCGTGCTCATCATGAGCGACGAGATTTATGAGCACCTGCTTTATGACGGAGCGACGGTGAAAAGCGTTGCGAGTTTTTCGCAGGCGCATTACGACCACACGATCATCGTCCACGGCTTCGCCAAAGCGTGGAGCATGACGGGCTGGCGGTTGGGTTGGTGCGCCGCGCCCGAACCGATTGCCAAAGCGATTGACGCCGTGCAAAGCCACAGCACGAGCAATCCGACGAGCTTTGCGCAAAAGGGTGCAGTCGCCGCGCTCACCGGCTCGCAGGAACATCTACCGAAGTGGCTGGCGGAATTTTCCAAACGCCGCACCTACGCGTGGCAGAAACTCAACTCCATTCCCGGCATCACCTGCGTGAATGCCAAGGGCGCGTTCTATCTCTTCCCGAACATCTCGCAAACCGGCATCAAGTCCGCTGACTTCTGTGCGCGATTGTTGGAACAGGAAAAGGTCGCCGCTGTTCCAGGCATCGCGTTTGGCGCGGATGATTACATCCGCCTCAGCTACGCTACCAGCATGGCGAACATCGAGAAGGGACTGTCTCGCATCGAGAATTTCTGCAAGGGGTTGAAGAAGTAGGTCAAAGCTTCTCGGTCGGAGTGAAGGGCAGACCGCGTTCGCCGTTGAAGAGTTTGCGGAGACGTTTGTCGCTGGAGCTGGATTCGCGGCGGATGATTTCCGGGGCGACGCGGTTGCCAAGCTCGCGGCGGAAACGGCGGCCTTTGAGCCAGTCTTCCCAACTGATCGGGCGATCAATTGGAATCGAGGGGACTTTTGAGCTTGAGTTCATCTGCAACTTCTTTCAGCAACGCCTTGCACTCTTCCAGATTACGATACTCCGGCAGTTGTGCAACCCGTCGAACTTCATCCCAATTCATATCCAACCCATCTCCCAAGGCAACAGCCGCCAGTTTTTTTGCACACTCATAGGCGACAAGATTTTCCTGCGGATAAAATGAGCCAAGCACGCGCTCGACGAACAAGTCTTCCGCCTGGATCACTTTGATCGGGCCATAGGGGCCGGTCAGAATGCGTCGCGGTGTGCGTGCAAAACTTTCGGCGTATCCCAGAATGTCCACATACATACCGGCGACCAGCCAGTTGCGCGGGCCACCTGTGCCGCCCAGCAATCCCATGATTTCATGCCGCAAGCGTGGTGAAATGGATGCCCCAACATGACAGAGATCGAGATCACCAGAGGCGTAAGCGCCGTCCGTGAGCAATTCGATCCCCGAACCGCCAACGACCACGAGTTCAATACCGTGTTCCAAAAACAACGCTGAACAGATCGAGGCCATCTTCGCAGACTTCAACGTGGGGTCCTGCTCGGCGGTGATGTCGGCAAGTGCGCGTTCGATGATGTCGGCGTCCATGCGCGAAGGCTATGCAGGGCGGGGCACGGAATCAAATGGGGAATCTGGCACTGGCAAAACCACTGCTTGTTGAAATGCAGCTTCGGTGATAGAAAGAGGGCGTCAGAAACAAGCACACGACCAGATAACAGATAACCAAAACCATTTTGCGTAGCTCGGCTACGGTCTTTGCAGAAAACCGCGAATTTTCACTTTGGAGACCAGCCCAAGCGCGCGCCATACGGCGCGGCTTGGAGCATTCTCCAAAAAGGCGCTTCGCGGTGCCTCTGCAAAGGGTGCGACAAGTTCGCGCCCTTTTGTTTTCCGTAATTCGTTTCACGCAATCAACCCACAGGAACAATTATGAAAAACATGAAAACAAACCTACTCACGTCCGTCTTTTGTCTGCTGCTGGCAACCGCCTCGGCCCAAAGCTGGCTCACCAAAGGACTCGTGGCTTATTACCCGTTTAATGGAAATGCGAATGATGAAAGCGGCAACGGAAATCATGGTGTTGCAAATAACATGTCGTTCGC
>JAYUAV010000471.1:0-12137 GCA_043741175.1 Verrucomicrobiota bacterium | reverse complement strand
GCTTTCTGGATGCGTTCGCCAAGCTCCTTGGTTTCCAACGCGCGGAGCGGCGAGTCCGTCGGCGCAGCAGTCGTGTTCCAAACGGCATCGTCATCTGTGGTGACGAGATTGCGACTGTGCCAGCTTTGCTTGAGGTTCTGGCAATGGTTGATCGTGATGCGATACAGCCAGGTGCGGATGGAGGAATCGCCACGAAAATCCGTCAGCTTGCGATAGACCTTGAGAAACACATCGTGTGTGACGTCCTCGGCGCGTTGCGGGTCGGCGAGAAACTTCAAAGCCAGGTAGTACACCGCCTTGCTGTGCGTCTCGTAAAGCTCGGCAAACTCCGCCGTGCCCGGCAGCGTCCGCAGCGGATTGGGCGCGACGGCTGAGGCGGTTGGTTCATTCACACAGGAGTCCATTGTTGTTTCGACAGGGCTGGAATGGATCGCTCACGTTCAAGTGCGGCTTCGTCCTCGACTCCCCGAAAATTCGAGGACGAGGACGAAAAAGATAGCACGCCACTACGTCCCCTCCCCGCCTTTTCCCGGCCCGTATTTCAAACCGATGTTCTGTTCGTAATCGCCGATCTTCACCGTATGCGCGCTGTCTTTCACTTTCATTTCCAGCCGCAGCAAATCGAGGCGGTTTCGCGCCACATCGGCGGCAGCGTTGTTCGGATAACGCTCAATGATCTGCGACAGTGTCTGCCAGACTGTGTCGTAATCGCAGCCGTGCCGCACCTGCAAATCCGCGAGCTTGTTCAACCAGCGGATGACATTCCGCGCGGGCTGGTTCGGTTGATCAATCAGTTGGACGAGTTGATCTGTGGCCATATCGAGTCGCTTGTAGTGATCGGCATAGACTACGGCGAGTTGTTCTCGCGCGTCGGTGTCCTGCGGGTGTGCGATGAGGTGCGCGGTCAATTCCTCCGCGCGCTTGGCTTCGTCCGCGGCTACGGGCGCGAGGTGTGCGGAGGATTGCATGAGGCCGATGTTCTGCACGCCCTTGGGCAAGGCGACGCGCGGACGATCATGCGGCGCCATCAGAAACTCGCGGCTCGCGAGATGTCCGATGCGTTGTTCCGCGAGCAGGGCGAACTCCGTGCCCGGCAACATCTCCATGATCTTTTGTAACGCTTCACGCGCTGAGTCGGGGTCCACGGAGATTTTCAGATGCCAATCCGCCAGCGTGTTCAGCGCGTAGGCGATGTTGCGCGGCGCGTGATTGGGTTGCTGGCAGAAGCGTTGGATGATCATCTCGGCGGCGGGCAGGTCGTTGAGATGCTCTGCCTGAATCTCGGCGAGCATGATCTGGCCGGTGAAGTCGGTGGGGAATTTTTCAAGCTGTTTGCGGATGTCGGCCACGGCTCCGGAGTAATCACTCTTCCTGCGTTTGGATTCAGCGACGGAATAAAGTGCCTGCGGATCCAACTCTTCATCGCCACCGTCGTAGAGTGCGCCAAAAGGTTTAGCGACAATGTTCGCGATGCTGCCGCGCCAGAGAATGGCCAGATACAATCCGGTGACCGCAGCCCAGATCACGCTGATGAACGCGACCGAGTAATCCAATCCGCCGGCAATGCCCTTATCGAGATAACGCGTCAGAAAAAACAATGAGACGATGGCTGGCACGGTCAGCAGCCATTTGGTGAAGAGTAACGGGAGATCATCCGACTTCTTGGCCCAACGCCAGAGAATCCACGCGATGATGGCGGCGAACGCTCCCCAATAGCCGATCTTGTAGAGAATCTCCCAAACCGAGTTGGTGTTGGCGGGCTGCATCTGAAACGACTGTTTGCCCGGCGTGCCGGGAATTCAAGGAAATTGTGTGTGCGAGTTTCACAAGCGTCAGAAGTGTGACAAGGATTAAACACCGGCGGAAGGCACGAAGTATGGCGAATTCACTTGGGAAACATTTCCCATAGATTCAAAACATTCTACCGATTGGCATTTATGCCGCACCCCCCGCGCACACAACTTGCGCGGGCGCGGCCAACCTGCTCAAATGTCGCCAACGTGCAACGCGATCTGTCATTTGAATCCAAATGAGTGAAGACACTTTCAGAGAAACGGCTGTGCCGTATCGAGCCAGCGCACCGGAGTCGCCTTATGCGGAGATGATTGACGAGCTTTACCGGCAGGAAGTGCTGGATGCTCGGCGGATGCCCCCGGAGGAAAAGCTGATTCTCGGCGAGCGATTATTTCGATGGGCCTGCGCGATAACGCTCGAAGGCATCCGCTTCCAAAATCCGAAGGCCACGGATGTGGAGTGCCAGCAATTGTTGCGCGAGCGGATCGAGCTTGGAAAAAAACTGGGCACCTTGTGACGACGATTGATGATGTGACCTTGAGGGTGATTGACGCGCTGAACGCGTGTGACAGTCAGCACATGCTGGTCGGCTCATTTTCGAGCAACCTGTATGGCATCCCGCGTTCCACTAAGGACTGTGATTTTGTTTTGCACCTTCAGGGCGACCTCAGTCCGGTTTTTTACAAGACGCTCGGCAATGATTTTGAGATGTATCCGCAACTGAAGTTTGAAACCAACACCGGCACGTTCAAACAGGAAATGCGTTTTCTGGGAACACAATTTACGGTGGAGTTGTTCCGGCTCTCGGACGATGAATTCGACCAGGAGCGATTTCGCCGACGTGTGCCCGCAAAACTTTTTGGCCGGCAGACTTTCGTGCCGACAGCCGAGGACGTAATCGTGATGAAACTGCGTTGGTTCAGGCCCAAAGACCAGCCGGACGTGTTGAACGTGATGACGGTTCAGCGCGGCAGGCTTGATTGGCCTTATATTGAATCCTGGTGTAGGCGGCACGGTTCGCTGGCACGAATGGAGGAAGTTCGCAAATCTGTCCGTGAAATCTGACGCATGACTACGCTCACAGAAACACCGCCAAAAAATTTCGAGTTGTTGCCCAAAGACGGCGATGGCGAATATCTCGAAGTCGCCATGGGTCCGCACCACCCGTCCACACACGGAGTGTTTCGCATGGACGTAGTGCTGGATGGTGAGCGCGTGGTGAAGTTGAAGCCCGTGTTCGGCTATCTCCATCGCAATCACGAAAAAATCGCCGAAGGCACGTCGTATCTTGGCTCAATGCCCTACACAGATCGGCTGGATTATTTTTGTTCGCTCACGAACAACTGGGCTTACGCGCTTGCCGTCGAAAAACTCGCTGGATTGCAAGTGCCGGAGCGCGCGGAATACATCCGCGTCATCACGGCGGAATTCACGCGATTGCAGAATCACGCGTGCCTCGCCGGTTTTCTCACGCAAGACATGGGTGCAAGCGGCACGCCGCTGATGTATGCGTTTCGTGAGCGAGAGAAGATTCTCGATCTCTTTGAATCGCTCACTGGCGCGCGGATGATGTGCAATTACATGCGCTTCGGCGGTTGTCGTTGCGATCTCCCTGCGGGTTGGTTGGAACAGGCGAAGAAGATTGCCAACGACGCGCCACGCTTCATTGATGAGTTTGAGAACTTGCTCGCAGGAAATGAAATCCTCATGGCGCGCACGCAAGGCATCGGCAAGTTGTCCGGTACACTCGCCATCAACGCAGGTATCACGGGGCCGATGTTGCGCGCGTCAGGAGTGAACTACGATCTTCGCAAGGTGGACAAGTATGGCATCTATGATCGCTTCCAATTCAAAGTGCCGCTCGGCGATCATGGCGATACTTACGACCGCTATTACGTCCGCGTGCTGGAGATGCGCGAGTCGGTGAAGATATTGCAACAAGCACTCACGACGATTCCCGACGGGCCGGTAATTGATCCGAAAGCAAAGTTGCGCGGCTTCCGTCCGAAAGCAGGCGAAGCTTATGGCCGCATCGAAGCACCAAAGGGCGAACTCGGTTTCTATCTCATCAGCGACGGCGGGCCGAACCCGTATCGGTATCGCGTGCGTCCGCCGAGCTTGATAAACCTCACCGTGCTGGAAGACATGTGTGTCGGCCAGACCATCGCCGATGTCGTCATCGTTCTCGGCAGCGTGGACATCGTGTTAGGAGAAGTGGATCGTTGATTTGGATTATCCGCTTGTTGCGAAAATCCGAACACGGTCGTTTCCGATTCAAATCCTGTCGCTCCGACCATCTTCTAAAAATCACCACCCTTTCACGCTGCCGCCTGAACGCGGATCAGCAGCACCAACAAATGAGTCCCCATCCGCACTGCGCGCTACCGTGTGAGCCACGGACAACGCATTGAGTTCCTTCACCACATGACCGCGTTGTTCGAGCGCGGTTTTGACATTCGCGGGCAAGGATTTCTCCACCATCAATTCGTCTGGTGACCATTGTTGATGGATGCGCGGCATCGCCATGGCTTCCGCTGGCGTCATGGCGAGGTCCAACATCGCGACCAGTTGCACGAGCACGGCGGAAATGATCTTCGGTCCACCCGCCGCGCCAATGGCGATGATGGGTTTGCCGTCCTGCAACACAATCGTCGGGCTCATGCTGGAGAGCGGGCGTTTGCCGGGCGCGACGGCGTTGGCTTCCGCACCCAACAAACCAAACGCATTCGCCACGCCGGGTTGCACAGAGAAATCGTCCATCTCGTTGTTCAGCACCACGCCCGTGCCGGGAATCACAACCTTCGAGCCATAACTGGTATTGATGGTAGCGGTGCAAGCGACCCAATTCCCTTCCGCATCGGCGACGGACCAGTGCGTGGTGTGTTTATGTAAATAGTCGTCGGTAGGGAGCGTCACTCCGCCCGCCGTGCTCGCGCCCCGTCGCGGCAGGTGCGCGCCGTCCTTCTCACTGTCACGAGCGGCCGGCAGTGGAGTGCCCGCCCTACCTGTCGCAGTCGTAAAAAAATCACTCTCGTAGCCGGGCGGCAAGCCGTGTTGCTTCACTTCACTGGCGTGATCCAACTTGATCTGCTTGGCAAGCGTGGCGGCGTATTCTTTGGAAACCAAACCGCGTGGCACTTTGGCATAATCGGGATCGCCGAGCCAATACGCGCGATCAGCGAACGCGAGCTTCATCGTCTCAGCGATGACATGCCAGCGCATGATGTCGTCGAGTGACTTCACGTCAAAGTTTTCCAAGATGTTCAACATCTGCACTACGTGAACACCACCCGAACTCGGCGGCGCGAAGGAAACAACTTCACGCCCGCGATACGTAGTGCGCACCGGTTCGCGCAGCACGATGTGATACTTGGCGAAGTCAGCAGCGGTCATAATGCCGCCGTTGGCTTTCATCCATTTCTCCGTCGCCTGCGCAAACGCGCCACGATAAAACCAATCGCTCCCCTGCTCTGCTATTGCGCGATACGTCTTCGCCAAATCCGTTTGCTTCAACACATCGCCAGACCTGAGAGGTTTGCCATCACGAAAGAAAACAGCGCGCGACGCTTCAAACTTGGCGAGGTCATCGGACGCAGAACGAAGTCGAGCCGTGAAACTTTCGCTCAAGACAAAACCTTGTTCAGCGATTTTTGCCGCCGGAAGGATCAACTCCTTGAGCTTTTTTTTGCCGTGATTTTTGATGGCGTAATCAAACGCCGCGACTTCGCCGGGCACGCCGCTCGCGAGCGGACCTGTTTGACTGAGTTCGGTGTCACCCTTGCCATCGCGTAGGAACATGTCACGCGTCGCTGCGGACGGAGCCATTTCGCGTCCGTCAATGGCGACGAACTTTCCATTTGCCAACCGGATAAGCATGAAGCAACCGCCGCCGATGCCGGAGTTGTGCGAGTCCACCACGCCGAGCGTCAGCCCGACCGCGACCGCCGCATCAATGGCATTGCCGCCGGATTTAAGCACATTGAGTCCCGCGTCCGTCGCGAGCGGATTTCCTGATGCAACCATACCGTGCGTTGCCGGAGTTTCCGCAAACGCGAGCGACGCGGCTGCGAACAACAAATAAATCCAGAGATGCGATTTCATCATGACTTTGCCTCTCCTTCCGGCGGCACATTTAATTCACCCTCGGCGCGTGCCATCACGGCGGACGCCAGACAGTTTCCAGTCAGGTTGACCGTGGTGCGCGCCATGTCCATCAATTCATCCACGCCCAAAATCAACGCCACGCCTTCCAGCGGCAGACCGAACGTGACGAGCGTGCCGGACAAAACCACGAGCGATGCGCGCGGCACTGCGGCGATGCCTTTGCTCGTGAGCATCAGCGTCAACATCATCATCACTTGCTGGCTGAGACTGAGTTGAACTCCCGCCGCTTGCGCCACGAAGATGGAAGCCACCGCCAAGTAAAGCGTGCTGCCGTCGAGATTAAACGAATAGCCCGTGGGCAGGACGAACGAGACGATCCGCTTGGGCACGCCGAACGCGACCATCTTCTTGAACGCATCCGGCAACGCCGCGTCCGACGATGTGGTGGTGAATGCGATGATGGCGGGTTCTTTGACGGCTTTCAGAAATCGCAACACCGGAATCCTCGCGATCAACGCCACCGGCCACAACACCACCAGAAGGAAAACGATCAGCGCGGCATAGAGGGTGAACACGAGCATCCCAAGATTTTTCAACACGCCAATGCCACTGTGCCCCACCGTCACCGCCATCGCCGCACCGATGCCGAGCGGCGCGAACTTCATCACGAGTCCGGTAAACTTAAACATGACTTCGGAAAGTCCCTCACAAAAGTTAAGCATCGTCTCCTTGGGCTTGCCGGAAACCTGCGTGAGCGCGATGCCGAAAATCACGGCGAAGGTCACAACTTGAAGAACATCGTTCTCCGCAGCGGCTTGGAAGAAACTCTTTGGCACGATATGCTCGATGGTTTCCGCCACCGTCCTTTGTTTCGGTGATTCCACCACGCCCACCGGCGGAGGCAGCGACACGCCAACGCCAGGTTTTACGAGATTCACCGCCAGCAACCCCACCACCAACGCCAACGTCGTGACGATCTCGAAATAAACAAGAGACTTGAACGCGAGCCTTCCCACCGCCTTCAAGTCATCACTGTGTCCTGCGATACCGACGACGAGTGTGCCGAAGATAATGGGCGTGATGATGCACTTGATGAGGCGGAGAAAGAGATTGGAAACGACTTTGAGATGCTGAGACTCAGCGGGGAAAAACGCCCCAATGATGACGCCCACAATCATCGAGATGATGATCCACTGAGTCAGACTGATTCTGCGTAATTGAGCGAGCATTGTGATGATGTGATGTGGGAGAGGCTAGATTCCGCATGTCACCAAAGCAATCGTAACTCTTTCCGCGCTCCACCACTGCTTGTCGTTAGTTGGTGATTCCCTTAACGTCCCGCCTCGTGCAGACCGATTTAATTCCCGTATTCCCCGAACGCAACGACGCGCAGGTGACTGATACGCTGGCCCAGCCATGACTCAAACCAGCACCATCCTTAACGCGGTCGTTCCCGTCTTTGGCGTCATGGGACTCGGCGTATTCATACGCAAACTCAACTGGCTCACAGAAGAAGCGAACAACAGCCTCATGCGCGTTTGCGTGAACGTGCTGCTGCCCTGTCTCATCCTCGACAAATCGCTGGGCAACGCCGCACTGTCGCAACCTAGCAATCTGTTGCTCGCGCCGTTGATCGGTTTCTCGCTGATCGGCGTGGGAATGTTAATCGCGTTCTGGGCCAAGCCGCTTCACGGACTGCGTGAGCCAGTTGAACAGCGCACCTTTGCGCTGACCGTCGGGATGCACAACTACGGTTATGTGCCGCTGCCGTTGGCACTGCTGCTCTTCGACCAAGCCACGACGGGCGTGTTATTCCTGCACATCATCGGCGTGGAGTTGGCGATGTGGACACTGGGCGTGATGCTCTTGTCCGGCGGCCGTCTCGGACAGTGCTGGCGCAAACTCATCAACGCACCGCTCATCGCCATCGTGCTGGCGGTCGCGCTCAATGGGTTGGGCTGGAACACGAGTGTGCCGCAGGTCGCTGGCACGGTGCTGCACTGGTTGGGTGGGTGCGCCATTCCGCTGGCGTTGATCCTCATCGGCGCGATCATGGCGGATCATCTCGGCGAGTTTCATTCCGCCAACGGCTGGCGCGTCATCTCGTCCGCCATGCTGTTGAGGCTCGGAATTCTGCCCGTGTTGTTCCTGATCCTGGCCAGATTTATTCCGATGACTGTGGAACACCAACGTGTGCTTGTGCTGGAAGCCGCGATGCCGACGGCGGTGTTCCCCATCGTGCTGGCGAAACTTTACAAAGGCGATCCCGCCACAGCCATGCGCGCGGTACTCAGCACGGCGGTGGTGTCGCTCGTGACCATTCCGCTATGGATCAAGTTCGGAATGAAATTTGTGGGGTTATGATTTATTCGTTGATCTTCAACGTCACCGCAAAATCGCACGGTGCTTTGTCCGGCAGATTCACAACCAAGCCTTCGCTGGTTTGCTCCCAGTGCAACTTGTCGTTGCAGCCAAGCAGCGCGACTTTCTTCACGCTCTGCCCGACGAGCGACTTCACGACCAGCTTCCGATTCTCCGGCCACGCGAGCGCGATGGCATAAAGCGTTTTGCCTTTAGTCGTGAAGCGAAAATCTTCGGCGGTGAACTGCGGCTTCATGTTGTCGGAAAACGATCCTGCTGCAATCTGCGTCAGACCTTCGCCAAAATTTTTCCACGGACGCGTGCCGTAGATCGCTTCGCCGTTGATCTTCAACCACGCGCCGATCTCGCGAAGCATCTGCTGTTCGTGTTCTGGAATTGTGCCGTCCGCCTTTGGGCCGATGTTCAGCAGAAGCGCGCCGTTCTTGCTGACAATGTCCACGAGGTCGCCCACGAGGTCGCCGACGGGTTTGTATTGGTGATTTGTCACGTAACCCCAGGAATTTTTGGAGACGGAATTGCACGTCTGCCAGAAGTCATTGCGGATTTCAGCGGCGTGACCGCGCTCAATGTCGAACACGCCTGCGCCTTGCGGGAAGGATTCGCCCTCCCACTCCTTGAAATTGATCGCGACCTGTTTCCGCCACTCCGCGCCGCGATTGTAATAATACGCCGCGAAGGTTTTCAGATACGGCTGAAACACCGGCTGGCAAATCCACCAGTCGAAATACAAAACCTGCGGGCGATACTTGTCCACGATCTCGCATGAGCGCAGCAACCAGTCGTCGAGAAACGCCTTGTCCGGCGGCTCGGATTGGTTTTCTGACGAACGCTTGTTGTGAGCCGGGCCGTAGAGGTCGGAGAAGCGTGGATCGCGCACGTCGGAGTCGAAATACATCCCGTTGTCGAAAAAGAAAAAATGCTCCGCGCGATGCGATGACGCGCCAAACACAATGCCCGCCTTGCGGAACGCCTTCGCCTGCTCGCCAATGAGATCGCGCTGCGGCCCCCGTTTCATCGCCGTCCAATCCGTGAGGTCGCTGTCATACATCGGGAAGCCATCGTGATGTTCCGCCACGGGCACAACGTATTTCACGCCCGCTTCCTTGAATAACTTCGCCCACGCGGTCGCATCAAACTTCTCCGCCTTGAACAACGGGAAGAAATCCTTGTAGCCGAACTTGGATTGTGCGCCGTAGGTGGCGACGTGATGTGCGAACTCCGGCGTGTTCGTGACGTACATGTTGCGCGGATACCATTCGCTGCCGAACGCTGGCACAGCGAACGCGCCCCAGTGGATGAACACGCCAAACTTCGCATCGCGATACCAGTCCGGCGTCTTGAATGTGTTCGTGATCGAAGCCCAGTCCGGCGTGAACGGCCCGCGTTTCGCCACCGCATCAATCTTCGCCAAGCGCGAATCAATCTCAGCCTGCGACAGCTTCGGCACAAACGCGTGACTCACGCCTGCGACCATCGAGTTGCTCACTTTGAACAGGTAATCTAAATCCTTCTTCGTCGCGACGAACACCGTGCCGTGTTTCAACTCTGGAGGAAAAGTCATCTCGCTCGTCACGTCGGTGAAGGTCTTGAAGTCGCGTGTCTTCATCGCGCTGTAATGCTTTGCCTGATACGACTCGTAGTAGATCAGCCAGTCGTCACCGATCTTTAATCCGCTCGGCCCCTCGGTGAACTTCGCTGTGAGATTCGTCGAGACATCGCGCCACGGGCCGAGAGGCGTGTCGCCGAACGCAACGCGGAGATTGCGTTGCGGACGCGTGTTGTCTTTGAGCAAGAGAACGTAGCGGTCGGCGTCTTTGAGTATCTCGCAATCAATCACGCTGAAGTCGGGATCAAGAAACAGTTGTGTCGGCGCGAATGTTTTGAAATCGCGTGTGGTGGTGAAATACATCCGATGATTGTTCGTGCTGGGTTCGAGATGATCAGGGAAGCGACCAGGAATCGTCGAAGCCCAGCAAATGATGAACTGATTCTCCATCGCATCGTGAAAAACTTCCGGTGCCCAGACGTTGCAAACCGTCGGCTCGTGCGCCATCACCGGAATAAATTTCTGCTCTGACCAATGCACGAGGTCTTTGCTGTGCGCGTAGCCAAAGCCATTGTTGCCCTTCCACGCGGAAGTCCAAACGAGATGCCACGTCCCATCCGGCCCGCGCGTGATGCTGGGGTCGCGCATGATTTTGCCGTCCACATGCGCCTTGAGAAAAAGCCCTGGTACATTGCTCCAGTGATACCCGTCGTAGCTGTATGCGAACAGCAACCCGCTTTGCTCGCCTTCCTTGAACGTGCTGAAGAGATAAACCGGTGCGTCGGCGTTGGTGGGCTGCGCGTGAGCGGGGGAAAACTGCGTCACAAGCGCGACAGCAACAACAGCAACTCTCATCTTCAAACTCATGCGTTGAGTGTGGGGAAACTTCTGGAGTGAATCACGCGGGAATTATGGTTCGTCGCTGGTTTCAGTGGCAACAGCCGCGTAGTGAGCCAAAAGTAAGTGTTACCCGAGCTGAGAGGCGCGAGGCCGAGAGCTTGAAACATTTTCTTCGTGCCTTTGACCGTTGCGATTCCTAACTTACTTGCATGACAATCTGGTTGATCACACTCGTATTGCTGCCGTCCATCGCCGCCATCGGCTATCAGCAAGGCGCCATCCGCGCGGGCTTCTCATTCTTTGGCATCGTCCTCGGTGTGATGCTCGCTGCGCTCGCGGGAAAGATTTTTAATCCGCTGCTCGGCATCTTCGGCGTCACCAGCCCGCTCCTGTTGTGGACGCTGCCGCACATGCTCGGATTTCTACTCGTGCTAACGCTGGTGAAGGTCGGTGGTTTCATGGTGCATCAGAAGGTGGACGTTCATTACAAATACAAGGCGGGCGACCTCCGTCTCTCCCTGTGGGAACGCATGAACTCGCGCCTCGGCGGTTGCGTGGGCTTGTTGAACGGTGTCGCTTACATCGTCGTGTTTTCCATGTGCGTTCACGCCCTGAGTTACTGGACGGTTCAACTCGCGTCAACCGAAGGCGATTCAAAATCCATGCGTCTCGTCAACAAACTCGGTCACGATCTCCAAAGCACCGGCATGGCTCGTGTGGGCCGCGCCGCATCCTCAATCAGCGACACTTACTACGACGCTGCGGACCTTGCGGGATTGATCTTTCAAAACTCCTTGCTCGAAGCCCGGCTCATCCGCTATCCCGGACTTCTTTCGCTTGGCGAACGCGCTGAATTTCAAACGCTCGCTCAGGACACGACCTTCGCCGAAACCCGGCTCAAAGGCGGCACGATCAGTGAAGTACTGCAAAATCCGTCTGCCAAAGCCATCTTCGACAACGGTGAATTGCTCCGTCTGACTTTGTCCACGTTGAAGCCGGACTTAAAAGACCTCGGCTACTTCCTGACCAACGGTGTTTCACAAAACCCCGCTTACTCCGATCCGATCCTTGGTCGTTGGCGGTTTGATTCCAGCGGGACGATGCTCGCGTATCGTCGCATCAAGCCCAACATCGTGGGCGGCGAGGCCACACGCATCCGCGCCTGGATGCACGAGCGTTTTGCCAAATGCGTCGTAGTGGCTGCGCCGGACAAAACTCTCGCGATAAAAAGTTCTGCGCCCGGAAAATTGTTGCCCGGTTTTCCATCTGCCGCTGAATTGAAAGACCTCAAGGGCGAATGGAAGCCGGACGGGCTGACGAGCTATGAGTTCACTCTCGAAGGCGGTACGGACAAACGCACGGCCAAGTTTGAGGGCAATCGCCTGATGATTCAGGGTGAAGGCGCGGCCATCGCGTTCACGAAGGAAGATTGAGGAAGTTTTGAAAACAAAAAAGGCGCGGCAAAATTGCC
>JAYUAV010000470.1:0-8934 GCA_043741175.1 Verrucomicrobiota bacterium | reverse complement strand
AACAAAACTGAATGACGAAAAGTAAATGATGAAAGAAATCCGAAATTCCAATGTGGTAATTGCGAACCGCGACTTTCACTGTGGATTTGTTTTCGTCATTCGGGAATTCGTCATTCGTCATTCCCCCTGACATGTCCCCTGCCATCCAACCACTGACTTCTGTCGCCTTGGGCACAACGGTGACCGTCGCCGAAATCAACCTCCCGCCAGCCAGCCGCCCGCGCCTCATGGAAATGGGGCTGCTCGTCGGAACAAAAGTGGAACTCGTCCGCTTTGCCCCGATGGGTGATCCGGTGGAAATCAAAGTGCGCGGCTACAATCTCACACTGCGTAAGAGTGAGGCGGAACAAATACTCGTGAAGACGAGTGGTTAATAATGTGATGAAAGCACCAAACATCAGGCGGTCAATTTCACGGGAGTCTTGGTGCTTGAACATAGGAGCTTCCGCCGCTCATGTCTTACGTTGAGACTAAGCCGGAACAATTCTTGTGAACAGGAGGTAACGGAGAAAACAGGGAATGAAACCCTGCGCGAAACAACGGTCACAGGGAATCGGACGGCGACACCGAACAGTGAATCAGTCCGGGCCGCAAAGTTTCATCAAAATCCTTTCCCTCCCACTCCGTTTCCTACTGTTTCTTCTGCATGGATTTGCCGAGCAAACTGTATTAGCACATCAAACGCCTCGGTGTCCGAATCTCACCGACGTTCCATCTTCACGTCGTAACACCACAGTGACTCCTTATCGCGGATGTAAAGCTTGCCGTTGGCGATGACCGGATACGTCCACGCTTTCTCCATCGGATTCGCGCGCGATGGCAAGCCCGGTGGCGTGAAGTGCCCCTTCTCGCGATAGCTGTCCCCACTCGGCTCGATCAACGCCACATCGCCACTCTCGGCGTGAACATAGATACGTTTATCCGCCACCAGCAACGAACCCGCGCCGATGCTCCGCTCCTCCCACTTCACCGCGCCTGTCTTGAATTCCACACACATCGCCGCCGCGTTGCCGCTGCCGTAAAAATAATCTCCCACCTTCAGCACGCCGCCGAGACCGACCGGCAGTTTGCCGATGGAATAAATTTCTTCGACCGTGAACGCGCCATCCTTCAACACCGGTTTCACGAGCGCGGTCGTCGCGCGAAACGCGCCGCTGTAAATCATGCCGTCACTCACCAACGGCGTGATGATCGCCGCCGGGCTACCCCTGCCTGATTTCTCGTAACGCCAGAGTAACTTGCCCGATTGCACGTCCACGCCCATCAATCCACTCGTGAGAAACTGCACGTATTGCTTCACGCCGGAAAACTCCGCGATGATCACCGACGAATAACCCGCCGCACTTCCCTCGGGCACACCGCATTTCCAAATCACATCGCCAGTCTTTTTGTTCAACGCAATCAACGTGGCGTTCGTGCCGCCGGGCGTGACGATCACTTTATCGCCATCCACCAGCGGCGATTCCGAATACGCCCACTCGCCGTAGTTCCCGCCGAAATCCGTACGCAGATGTTTGCGCCAAACTTCCTTGCCGTTCGCGATGTCGAGACAGACCAGATCGCCATCCGACCCCAGTGCGAACAGGAACTTACCATCCACAGTCGGCGTGGAACGCGCGCCGGGATAGCTCGGCTTTTGTTCTGGATGACCCACCTTGCCCAACTTCCCCGCCCACACTCTGCTGCCATCCTTCGCGTTGAGCGCTAGCACTGATTCCTCCGCGCCCTCGTTGCCGAGCAGATAAATGCGCTCACCCACGACCGATGGCGTGGAAAACCCTTCCGTCACGTTCGTCACCTGCCAGAGCAATTTCGGTCCGCCCTTTGGCCACTCTTGAAGCAAACCCGTTTCCGGCGAATGCCCGTCCCGCAACGGCCCGCGCCATTGCGCGAAATCCGCAGCAGACAATCCGTTCGCGGCCAGACCCAGCAACGCGATGGGGAGTAAAAATTTTGTGCGCAAGTCGTGAATGAATATTTTCATAGATGAAGCAACTGAGTTTTGTAGTCCATAGAGCGGTCGGGCAGAGCGTATCGGTTTGTCTCGTTGAATCAAGCAGCGTGAATGGCAACGAAGTCAGTGCCCGAGTTTGGCGGCTTGGTTCAAAACCTTTAACCACGCGTCCAGGTTTTCGTCGTAGTCTGCAAGCAACCGACTTTCAACTTCTGTTCGTGCGTCCTTGGGAAAAATCTCCTGACCATGCAGCGCGCCAATGAATGCTCCGGCGAGTTGCGGGTAGGAATCTATGTCGTGTCCCCACTCGGTGATGAGCGCGAGCGTCGCAAGTGGATCGCCATCGCAGAGACGCGCGCAGGCGAACATGATCACGAACGGAACTTGCGCTTCCCACGGCCCGGTCTCGGCGAACTCACGGTCAAACGCGGCGAAGAGTTTGGCCGGGCGATGGTCAGCTTTACGGGCGAGGCGCTCGGCTTTATCGAGAAAGCGGTTCACCTGACGTTCGCACCAAGGGATTTCATTGAAGCGCAATGGATCGGTTTTTCGCAGCGCGGTTTCGACAGCCAGCCAGCCTGCCATGAGATTGGTTTTGTTTTCGGGTTGAACGAGTGCGCAGTTCATGTCGCGTCCGAAACCGTTGTCGCCCCAGGCAGTTTCCCACGCGGCGAGATAAGCCTTGGCCGGTTCACCGGGAAAAACGGCGGCGCGTGAGGGTGGAGGACGAGTTTGTTTTCATGGTTCATCTCATGGTTTGACTTCCGTTGCACTTAGGCTGAATCGCTCTCTGATTTTTGCGAATGCCTCATCAACAGACATCGCGTCGGTCTGGATCGTCAGCGCGCAGTCGGTCGGCTCTTCCCATTCTCCGCCTGCGCCGGTGAGGTGCGGCATGTTGCCGCTGGCAGATTTTTTCCAGAGACCTTTGGGATCGCGGGCGATGCAGGTTTCGAGCGCGCAGCGCAGCCAGATGAACTTTACGTCGGGCAAAATTTCCTGGATGCGAGCGCGATGCGAATGCAGCGGCGTGACGAACGCAGCGGCGGCGTTAATGCCGCACTCGTTGAGTTGGCGACAGCAAAACGCCATGTAGGACAAGTGCAGCAGGCGCGCGGTTTGATCCATGTTGAAATTCAACACGGTCTGCCGCACTTCATCGCCGTCGAGCAAAATATAACCGGCAGATTCGTTGACGACGCGTTTGGCGAGCGTGGATTTGCCGGAGGCGGGCAGGCCGAAGAACCAGAGTGTTTGGCCCGTGGTGGGTTTGTTAATCATGAACGCGCGCCGTGGTTGGGTTCTTAATCATACTCTTAATCTTGATTCCAGATTGTCCGGGGAGATTAAGAGTACGATTAAGATTAAGAAACAATTCTGTCATCGCTCATGCGTCTTGTTCTCAGGAAAACTTTTTCCACGCGGCTGCCCCTGCGCCGATGATCCCGGCGTCCACGCCCGTGGTGGCGCACGATAGGCACGTCGCGATGTTTGTCCGACCAAATGGTTTTGCGCGCGGAGGCAATCATGCTTTCCCAATACGCACCGCCACTCAAACCAAGCCCGCCGCCGATCACGACCGCTTCCGGGTCGAGGACCTCACGATGGGTGCGAACACGGCGGGTGGACACAGATGGACATGGATAGAAACCAAATGTTCCGAGATGAACACCCTTTAGCCGAATCCGTTCAGTCAAATGGAGAGAAGCTAAACGCAGACGCCGAGGACACAGAGACACGCGGAGATTTCCTTCCGAAGAATCGTTCGCCGAATGATGTGTTGTTGGCAATCGTAGCCACCAGCCCCATGTAGCCGTGCGGGCTGACGACTTGAATCGTGTGCCGCTGTTCCTTGCTGCCGTCGTGGCCGTGCGGGTTGAAGAAGTTAAATCCAGATTGGATGGACGTGTTGCTTCTGCAACGATGTCACTGCATCGCTGTTCATTTCGGTTCATGCGTAGCCTTGCTTTGCTTCCGCCAGTTATCCAACCGCTCCTTGATCTTCTTTTCCACGCCTTGATCGGTGGGTTCGTAGTAGCGTTTGGCTGCGCCGAGATAGTCTTGTGCTACGAAATGGTCTTTGCCGTCGTGGGCGTATTGGTAGCCGACGCCGTGACCGAGGCGTTTCGCGCCGGAGTAACTGCCGTCGCGCAGATGTTCGGGCACGGCGAGCGTGCGACCGGAGCGGACATCTTCCAGCGCGGCGTCAATCGCCTTGTAGGCGCTGTTGCTCTTGTTCGCGGTGGCGATGTAGATCGTGGCTTCGGCGATGGGAATGCGCGCTTCCGGCCAGCCGATGAATTCCGCAGCCTGATGCGCGGCGTTCGCCAGCACGAGTGCCATCGGGTCGGCGAGGCCGACATCTTCCGCCGCGCAGATCACGATACGGCGTGTGATGAAGCGCGGGTCTTCGCCAGCGTGAATCATCTTGGCGAGCCAGTAGAGCGCGGCGTCGGGATCGCTGCCGCGCATGGATTTGATGAAGGCGGAAATCGTGTCGTAGTGCGCGTCGCCATCGCCGTCATAGACGATGGCTTTCTTCTGGATGCTCTGTTCGGCAACGGTGAGATCAATATGAATGACCCCATCCGCGCCGGGGTTCGTGGTGAGCGCGGCGATTTCCAGAGCGTTCAGACATTTGCGAGCGTCGCCATCGGCCATCTTGGCGAGGTGGCGAATGGCGTTTTCGTCGGCATTGATTTTGAGGTAGCCAACACCGCGTTCTTCGTCACGCAAGGCGCGTTGAAGCAGGTTAAACAAATCTTCCTCGGTCAGCGGGCGCAGTTCAAAGATTTGCGAGCGCGAGACGAGCGGCGAGTTGACGAAGAAAAACGGATTGTGTGTGGTCGCGCCGATGAGCCGGATGACGCCGCTCTCCACGTCGGGCAACAAAATGTCCTGCTGCGATTTGTTGAAGCGATGGATCTCGTCGATGAACAGGATGGTAGGCTGGCCGGTGTTTTCGAGGCGGTTCTGCGCGGAGGCGAGCACGCGGCGCATGTCGGCGACGTTGGATTCCACGCCGCTGAGTCGCTCGAATTTGCTCTTGGTCTGCCGCGCGATGATTTGCGCGAGGGAAGTTTTGCCGGTGCCGGGCGGCCCGTAAAAGATGAGTGATTGAATGCGATCGGCTTCGATGGCGCGGCGAAGGAGTTGGCCCGGCGCGAGGATGTGTTGTTGTCCGGCGTATTCATCGAGGGAACGCGGGCGCATCCGCGCGGCGAGCGGTTGATGGCGCAAAGATTTTTCCACGCCCGGAGTTTCCGCAGAATTTTCCGGGATCGGGGTGGATGAAAACAAGTCGTCGCGCGCCACGAAACGAGACTAGCAGTTGGACACGCTTTGCCAAAAATAAAAACGGGTGCGGGATGATTGTGTGCTAATTGGAGCGCCGAGCATCGCTCGGCAAGGAGGAAGGTGGGTTGTTGAGGCCGAGCGATGCTCGGCGTTCCAAAGCATCGCACCAAAAGAAAAAGCCCGGCGTAAGATTGCCGGGCTTTTGTTTTCTAAAGTGACCCCACCATTGCCGTGTGTAGCTATTCCGTTGAACATGTTGAGTCAACATGCGGTGCCCGCCGGATGACGTTTGACTTCCAGTTAAGGCCTGTCGGCTGTCATCACGAATAGACACCAGGATTCGTATAATTACGGTTCAAGGATTCAGCTACGAATCACGCACAGGGCAGGGTAAATCTGTTTCCTGTTAAATTGTTTTTTACGACTTCAAAGAACGGTGCGACTTGGTAATCAGACATTCGCACTCTGCGTGCCAAGTACATCGCCCCGCGCGAACTGGAACACAAGATTTATCTGGTGACGATGCGGAAACATTTTTGTCGTTCGTCCTCCTCTTCCTCCTCGTCCTCGATTTTTGGGAGTGATCGAGGACGAGGAGGAAGAGGAGGATTATTGAGACTCGCACAATAGGGAGACGGAGCGCGGGCTTCAGCCCGCTTCAGCGTAAAAAAACACCAAGCGCATGAAATGACTGGCCCACTTGAACTGTTCACGTTGAAGCGGCGTGAACGCCGCGCTCCGCTCGCGCCCAACTCCCGTTACTCCATTT
The DNA here is from genome assembly GCA_043741175.1 of Verrucomicrobiota bacterium. GTDB lineage: Bacteria > Verrucomicrobiota > Verrucomicrobiia > Limisphaerales > JADLHS01 > JADLHS01. The sequence goes on along the minus strand of JAYUAV010000470.1, from coordinate 2,914 downwards.
TACGAGCCTCGATAAACAAGCAAACTTCATCCGCACTTAAGGTTGGTTGTGCAATCCTCCGCCATGACTTGCGCCACTTTCAGCCTGTCATCTGATGCGGGCTTTGACAGAATTGCGGTAGATAAAATTGCGACCATGAGAATCCTTGTCGTCGAAGATGAACTCGATCTGCAACGCGGACTTGTCCGTGCCTTGCGGGATGAAGGTTATGCCGTGGACGCGGCGGACAACGGCGAGGATGGATTATTCAATGCCGAAAACACGGATTACGACGCAGTGATTTTGGATGTGATGATGCCGCAGATGGACGGATGGGAAGTGTTGAAGCGTCTTCGCAAGACCAAGCGCACGCCAGTGTTGATGCTCACGGCGCGGGATCAATCGCGAGATCGCGTGAAGGGTTTGGACACAGGCGCGGATGATTATGTGGTGAAACCGTTCGATCTGCCGGAACTCTTCGCGCGGCTGCGAGCGATCATCCGTCGCAGCGCGAACAAAACGACGAACCGGATCGAGCTTGGCAGCGTGGTGGTGGACACTGCGGCGCGAACCATCACGCACGACGGCAAGCCCGTGGAGTTGACGGCGCGCGAGTATTCGTTGGTGGAATTCCTGGCATTACATCGCGGCGAAGTCGTGACGCGCACCACGCTTTACGAGCATCTGTTCGACGAGGACGATTCTACGATGTCCAACCTCCTCGATGTTCACGTCTCAAACGTCCGCAAGAAACTCGGCGCGGAATTCATCACTACGCGGCGCGGCCACGGGTATTGCATCGAATGAACTTCAAATCCATCAAGTGGCATTTGCAGGCGTGGCACGGGTTTCTGCTGGTCGCGCTCGTTGTGGGTTTGATGAGCGGGTTCTACACGTTTGAGCGGCGTGCGCGATTGCAGGCTGTGGATACGGCTTTGCAGGGAACTATCACTCCGTTGTTGCCGAAGCTCGCGCCTGTCGGAAACGGGCGGCGTGATGGGCCACCGCAAGACAGAGGTTTTCGTCGTCTTCCGCCGGAAGGTGAAGAGACGCCCGGCTTCGCGGGTGATTTTCCAGACCCAATGCCCAGAGAGTTTCGCCCGCGTCCGGTTGAGGAAGTTGAGCTGGGGAAAATTTATTACGCCTCATGGTCGCCGGCAAATCGGCGCATGGCCGTTTCGACGAATGCCCCGACGGATTTATCTCCAGACGAACGCGCCACTCCAAACACCCCCGTCTCCGTTCGCACAGTGGGAATCAATCGCGAATGGACGCATCACATTCCAAATGGTTATCTCGTGATGGTAGGAACATCGCTCGCGCCGGTGCTGTCGGAGTTGCGACAGCTTGCGGTGTGGCTTGTGGTCATCGGCGGTGGGATTATCGTCGTTGGATTGACCGTCGGATGGTGGCTGGCAACGCGCGCATTACGCCCCATCGAAGCCATCAGCCGAACGGCGGAGGAAATCGCGCGAGGCGACCTCTCCAAGCGGATCAATTCGTCTGAAACGGAAAGTGAACTCGGTCAGCTCGCCGTCGTGCTGAACTCCACTTTTTCCCGACTGGACGCCGCGTTCGAGCAGCAGCGGCAGTTCACTTCCGACGCCGCCCACGAACTGCGCACGCCGGTGTCAGTAATTCTGACGCAAACGCAAAGTACGTTGAACAAAGAGCGCAGCCCGGCGGAATACCGCGAGACGCTGGAAGCCTGTCAGCGCGCAGCGCAACGGATGCGGCGGCTCATCGAGTCATTGCTCGAACTCGCGCGGCTCGATGCGGGTCAGGAGACGATGAAGCGCATCCGCTTTGACCTCGCGAACACCACGCGCGACTGTGTTGAGATGATCCGTCCGCTCGCAGGTGAGCGCCGCATCACGATCCGCGCGGAGTTGTTACCCGCAGGCTGTCATGGTGATTCCGAACGCGTGGCGCAAGTGGTGTTAAACCTCCTGACCAATGCCGTTCAGCACAACAAAGACGGCGGCGAAATCTGCGTTTCAACCAAGCATATCAATGGTTCTGCCGCACTCGTCGTGTCTGACAACGGCCCCGGCATTGCGCCTGAACACTTGCCGCATCTGTTCAAAAGATTTTATCGCGCAGACGCGGCGAGAACCGCATCGCAAGGTCGCAGCGGACTGGGTTTGGCGATTTCTTCTGCAATTATTCACGCGCACGGTGGAAACATCGAAGTAAAAAGCAAAGTTGGAGACGGAAGTGAGTTCACGGTGCGCTTGCCAGTGACATGAGTGCGAATTTCTTGCGAACAAATCTTCCAGCATCGAGAAAAAGTTTCTGAAACGTCACACAAGAAAATGCGCGTCGTGCCTGATTTCATTGACGAATCCTTCATTGTGAATAACTCGCGAATAAGTGTTAATATATTGTCCTCGTAAGAGTGCGGCACTTCTCCTAAAAATCTGTCCGGCGATCAGGATTCACTTCGCCGCTCTGCCCGCAGAAACCAAGATGTTCGGCGGGCTGTTTTTTCGACTGACGCAAGTCGTTGAAATACAATGGAGTGAGTCGCGATTTAGCCAACGTCAAGATTCAATTCGCGAGTGCGTGTAGAATTTTTTGTGGCGTGTGATTTTCAGAGTGGTAACAATGGCGGCGCAAAACATCCGCCAAAACCAATTTCGAGGCTAAGTGAATAAAACTCAGGAAAAACCGGGATCAAGGGTAGTGAGCGTCATGCTTTCAGCAGAAGGAATCTGGGGTTCCGCGCAAGAACAACTTCGCTCGATGTTGAGCGCGGACACTTTCAATCTCTGGTTCGCGCCGCTGCGAGCCACCGGGTTTGAAGGTGACTTTGTGGTGCTCGAAGTCTCGAATGATTTCTGCGAAGTGTGGCTGAAGGACAACTACCAAGGTCTGTTGCAGGATGTTCTCAGCACGGCAGCCGCGCGACAGTTGCGCGCGAAATTTGTCGTCG
>JAYUAV010000469.1:0-2204 GCA_043741175.1 Verrucomicrobiota bacterium | reverse complement strand
TTCGGCATCGTGATGCTGCTGGCGATATTCGCGTGGCTGGCTGGCGTTGCTGAGTCTGGAAACCTTTGGGATTGCCTCACTGATCCAGTGTTCTTCTTCGTATCCGTCGGCGCACTTGTGAAATCGGTTGTTACAAAATTGAAACAACATTGAGCTGCGCGTTGCGTAGCCGGGTGCAGGTTTGTTACGCTGTGCGTCCGATGGTAAAACTCGTTCTCTTCGACATAGACGGCACGCTCGTTCACACGGGCGGGGCTGGTATTAAGGCATTCGCCAAAGTCTTCGCCACGGAGTTCGGCGTGCCGAATGGAACAGAGAAGATCAAGTTCGCCGGGCGTACGGATGTGGGCTTGGTGCGGGAATTTTTTTTGGCTAACGGCATCAACCCGAGCGCGGAAAACTTCTCGCGCTTCTTCGAGAACTATGTTTTCTGGCTGGATTACATCCTCGGCCACAGCAAAACAGAAGAATGCCCCGGTATCAGGGAATTGATACGCGAGCTTCAGAGGTTGCCAAATCCGCCAACGCTTGGCCTGCTCACCGGCAACATCCGTCTCGGCGCAGAGATCAAGCTGCGACATTTTAATCTATGGAAGGAATTTGAGACCGGCGCCTTTGCGGACGATCACGAGGATCGCGATCACATCGCGCGCGCGGCGCACACACGTGGGGCGAAAGTGCTGGGAAAACAACTGCGCGGTGAAGAGGTGGTTGTCATCGGTGATACGCCACTGGATGTGAAGTGCGGGCGCGCAATCGGAGCGCATGTGCTGGCCGTGGCGACAGGCGGTGCGACCTTGGACGAATTGAAACGCCACACGCCGGATTGGGCGGTGACTGATTTGAGGGAAGTGTCCGCAAAACAGATTTGCCGACGGGCTGGGTAGCAACTGACAAAGAGTTGTTTTCCTCCGGTGTCTGGCTAGGATGCTGATGCAAAACACATGACCACGTTCCAGATCATCTTCACTCCGACGAGCGCCGCAGAAGTGGCGCGTATGCCCAAGGAACTTCAACTCCAGATCCTCGGCGAGTTTCGCGGCCTACCTCAACAGGTCATCGGCACGGAGCTGGACGACTTCGGCAAACTGGAACGCGGCGGGCGCATCCTGCACCGTTTTCGCATCGGCGACTTCCGGGTTTATTTCGAGCGTCATGAACTCGGCGTGCTAGTGCATCGCATCCTGAGCCGGAACACGCTCAAGGATTTTCTTTATCGCTCCGGCATGAAAGTGGAAGAGGATGAGGCGTTGGAGCAGAATCCAAAATTTTGGGAGATGATCGAATCAGCGCGGACGGCGAAGTGATTTCAACGGACGGCGTTCAATCACCACGTCACATGTCGCTCAGATAGATCGTGCGATTGCGCCAAAGATACAAAGCTCCCGACGTAGCGGTGAGCAACACGGTGACCCACAGCATCACCAGCGCGAACATCGGCGTCCACACTCTGAAGAAATCGCGCAGCCACGGCCACCATTCCACTGATGCATCCATCACAAGCAATGCTGTGATCGCCGCCATCTGCGAGATCGTCTTGTGTTTCCCGTAGCGCTCGGCAGCGAGGACGACCCCTCTCGACGCGGCAAGTAAACGCAATCCCGTGATCGCCAGTTCACGCGCGACGATGATGACCACCATCCACGCTTCCACCTTTGGCAAAAAAGATTTTCCCGCCAACTCAAACACCGCAGGCGGCGGCGTCAGGACGTGGCGTTCCACCAATGCGATGAAAGCTGAACACGTCATCACCTTGTCCGCCAGCGGATCCATGAGCGCGCCGAAGTTCGTGATGAGATTTCGCGAGCGTGCGATCTTGCCGTCCAGATAATCCGAGATGGCGGCCAAGCTGAAGAACACAAGTGCGAGCGTGTCGTTCACCGGCGAGCGCGAGAACATGGCCCACAGAAATGCCACTGTGAGAAAGAAGCGTGAGACGGTGATCTTGTTCGGCAGGTTCATGCGGGCTTGGCGATGAGATCGTAATCCGTATGGCCGATGATTTTCACGCGGGCAAATTCGCTTATGGGTAGGTTGCCACGGATATAAATGCGGCCATCAATGTCCGGCGCATCTGCTTCTCCACGCGCGACGAGGAAGTCTCCGGTCTTGAGTCTTGAGTCTTGAGCTTCCGCTTCGCGCATCAAGCCATGTTCCCACGAGCTGACATTCGCGGCGGCGAGTTGCTTCGCGCTGGCGCGACC
>JAYUAV010000468.1:0-3227 GCA_043741175.1 Verrucomicrobiota bacterium | reverse complement strand
GCGGGACGACGAGTTGTCAGGCTTACAATCATCTCGCCAGCGACAGTCGCACGACGGCGGCGGTGAACGCCACGGCGAACTACGCGATGATCCAGCCGGGCGCGACGCGGATTGGTTTCAAGCTGACGGAGTATTCCGCCGAGAACAATCAACTCGGCATGGCGTGTGGCGATGGGTTCACCGCGCCGACTGGCGGTTGTCTCGCCGATGCGGTTTGCACCGGAGAAACGGAATTCGGTCATGGACGAGGCATGTGTCAGTGGGGCACGGCGCGTTGGGCGAGCGGACGTCGGATGCAGAATCGCGTCACGGGCGACTCGGTCACGAACGGGTTGCCGCTGCAAAACTGGATTTGGTTGTGTGAGCATTATTATCCCACGTTGCAACTTGTCCAAGGTTCGCCGCTGGCCGTGAATGATTTCGTGCAGGTACAAGGCTCGGCGAGTCTCGCGGTGCGTCAATGCGCCGATGGCAGCATCAGCAACGGAACGAATTGTCCGCTCGTCACCACAAAGTCGACTGGTGCGAACGGCGTCATCATCGGCGGCCCGGTGCGCGTGACCAGCGATGGCGTGGGTTACACTTGGTGGCGTGTGCAGTGGTTTGATGCGACATCCACTATCGGTTGGGTGCCGGAGAATTGGTTGGAGCGCATCGCCGCGCCCCTCAACACGCCGCCGGTGCTCGCGGTGATCTCCAATAAGACGATCAATGAAGGTGCGTTGCTCACGTTCACGAACAGCGCGACGGCGACCACGAATGCGGATGCGTTGGTTACGGACTTTGAAGCGTTCGCCAGTGGCACGAGCAGTGGCACTGTGTTGTTGCGCAATCCGAACTTCTCAGGTTCAACAGCGGCGTTTCTGGACGTCGCACCCAATACGACGAGTGTGACCGGCACATTTCCCACCGGCAACGTCAGTGCGCGAGTGTTGCAAGCGAGCTGGAGTTGGAACGCGACTGCGAATCCGTGGCTGCGCTTGACGACGTCCGGCACGGCGAACCTGCCGAACCCGGTGATTGATGTGACGCGGAAGTTGAAGTTCGATCTCTACACGGACAAAGCGGTCGGCGTCGCCATCGCAGTGCGCGAGACGGCGAATCCGGCTGGCACGGCCATCGGGTCCAACGGCGGCACGACGCCGGGCGTGATCGAATTGGTCGGCGTGACGAATGTGATCAGCGGTCAACCTCAAGTCACGCGCGTGGTCAGTGCGAGCAATTGGATGACGTTGGTCTTTGATCTGCCGAGCGAGCCGATAGTTAATTTCGTCGGAGGCAACGGTGTTCTTTCCACAGCCACGGGTCTTGGCGTGTTGGAGCATCTGGCGTTTGTGCCTGCTGCAGGCATTGGCGCATACAATGTCTATCTCGATAATTTCATCGTCTCGACGCCGAAGGTTTTGACATACAGCCTGAGCAATGCGCCTGCTGGCGCGGCGATTAACACGACGAACGGCGTGTTCACCTGGACGCCGACGGAATCGCAAGGGCCGGGCGTGTATAACATCACAGTGCGCGTGACGGACAACAACCTGCCGCCGCTGAGTGACGCGAAAACTTTTCAGGTCACGGTCAATGAAACAAATCAAGCTCCGGTGCTGGCGGCGATCACGAATCGTGTCGTTCACGCCGGGACGTTGGTGTTGTTCACGAATACGGCGACGGATGCTGATCTGCCGACGAACTCGCTTGGGTTCAGTCTGGATGTTGGCGCGCCGGGAACAGCGAGCATTGGAACGAACACCGGCGTGTTCAACTGGCAGACGAACGATGCGGATACGGGTTTGACGAACAACGTAACGGTGCGCGTCACCGACAATGGCGTGCCGCCGTTGAATGATGCGAAGCCGTTCAGCATCGCGGTGCTGGCGCGACCGAGCATCGTGAGCGCGACGGTTTCGGGTGGGGATTTTAATCTGACGTGGAGCGCGATTCCGGGGCAGAAGTATCGGGTGCAGTTCAAGAACAACCTCACGGACGCGAACTGGAACGATTTTGTGCCGGACGTGACGGCGAGTCTTGCCACCGCCAGCATCAATGATCCAGTCAGCGCGACGCAGCGATTTTATCGCGTGCTGGTGGTGACGCAGTGAGGTGGGTTGGCCCGATTATTTCAAATGCTTTTGGCGGAGCACCGGTCTGTGACCGGCTTTACGGGCTATTCACACTCAAAGCCGGTCACAGACCGGCGCTCCATTCTGTTGCCGATTCAAGCTGCGTGTGGAATATGGGAGATCAGAATCAGATATTCCGCAGGGCAAGCGCGACGACGGTGGCGATGAGCATCAAACCGGCAGGCATGAACTTCTTCGTCTTGGCGAGGCGGATGGCGAACACGACGAGCAGCGCGGCCATGAGGATGTTCGCCAGATTTTTTCGGAAGCCCACGTCGAAGACGTTCGGCACGGCGCAGAGAATCAACGCAGCAGCGAAACCGCACGACATGTAGAGCGAGACTTTGCTGTTCGCTTTGAGAAAGCCGATGAGTCCGCCGACAACAAGCAGGACGATGTAAATCCAGAGCACAGTAGTATTTTGCACGGCGCGCAGCCTGCCTCATGCGCCTTGCACGTCCAAGCTCAGAATTTCGCCCGGCTCACACTCAGCGGCGATGTCCATCGGGCGGCAGCAGACTTCGCAGTCGGTGGTGAAGCGGTGTGATCCTGCGCTGGTGTCCACGGTGACTTCAAAACTCTGGCCGCAGTAGGGACATTGAATTTTTTCGGAAACTTCCACGAGGACAAACTAGGCCGCGCGGCTGACGTTGGCAAATGCGGTGTTGGCTGATTTTGAAGTTTTAATTTTTTAGGTGTTCCCAAAGCCAGCGGGTGTGTTAGCGTTTTTCCAGATGACCCACGACTCTTCGCAGGCGCAAACCCGCCGCTGGCAGAAGTTGATGCCAGCCGGAGTAGAGTTTTGTTCTGGTCGTCCTTCGCAGTTCCACTCAACAGCAGTCAACCCAGGAGAAAAGTTATGACCCATTCCATTCCGATCTGTGAAATCCTCTCGCAAAAAGGCGGCGCAGTCTGGTCGGTCGCGCCAGAGACGACGGTGCTGGACGCGATCAAGATGATGGCGGAAAAGAACGTGGGAGCGTTGTTGGTGACGAAGGATGGGAAGCTCGTGGGGGTTTTATCGGAACGCGATTACACGCGGAACGTGGCGTTGAAGGGGCGTTCGTCGAAGGAGACTTTTGTGCGCGAGATCATTTCTGGTCGCGTGAT
>JAYUAV010000467.1:0-6736 GCA_043741175.1 Verrucomicrobiota bacterium | reverse complement strand
AGCTCAAACCGGAGAAACCATGGTCTACCTCGCCATGATTCGTCTCATGCTCGCACGCTTGGCAACTAAATCATGACTTTTCAAACAGGCTCTAAGACCCTCAACGTCGCATTACCCATCATTCCGCAAAAGCCACTCGTGCCGAGAAGCATTGCATCGTCGGCGCGGTTAGTTGCTGGAATTCCTCCTTGACGGATATTCTTCCGAAGCTCTAACCTTCACTTACAACGGTCAAGTTTAACGCTGGCGCAAGCTGGCATGTGAAGTCGGAAGAATAATATCTGCCGACTTTTTTATTCCCCTCGTGGGAAAAGGGACGACTATGAATGCTGATTTTTTGGCGGTATTGGAATTCTGGGAGCGTGAAAAGGGCATCAGTCGCGATGTCCTCGTCAATGCTGTCCAGGAAGCGTTGTTGTCCGCCGCCAAGAAAGCCGTCGGCGCAGCCCGCGAACTCCGCGTCACCATTGATCCCAAGAACGGCGACATCAAAGCGTGGGCGAAACTCATCGTCACCGAGAAAGTCATCTCCAAGCACGATCAAATCTCCGTGTTCGACGCGCGCCGTGTGAAGGGCGACGCCCAACTCGGCGAAGAGCTCGAAGTCGAAGTCACGCCCACGGGCTTCGGTCGTGTCGCATCCCAATACGCGAAGCAGGCGTTGATGCAAAGCGTCCGCCGCGCTGAAAAGGCGATGATCTTCACCGAATTCAAAGATCGCGTCGGCGACATCATCAGCGGCACCGTTCGTCGCTTCGAGCGCTCCGATGTGCTCGTGGACCTCGGCAAATACGAAGCCATGCTCCCCAACAAGGAACGCGTGCCCACGGAAGAATATCAGGTCGGCGAACGTATCCGCTGCTATGTCAAAGCCGTCGAGCAAGGCCCGCACGGCCCTGAAATCATTTTGTCCCGCGCCGATCCACGCTTTGTCATCAAGTTGTTTCAAGTCGAAGTCTCCGAGATCAGCGACGGCACCATCGAGATCAAAGGCATCGCCCGCGAACCCGGTTTCCGCACCAAACTCGCCGTATGGACGCGTGATGAAAAAGTTGATCCCGTCGGCGCGTGCGTCGGCCTGCGCGGTCAACGCGTGAAGAACATCGTCCGCGAACTCAACAACGAGAAGGTGGACATCATCAAGTGGTCGTCCAACGTCCGCGATTACGTCACCAACGCACTCGCGCCAGCGAAGATCAAGACCTTTGAACTCGACGAACCCAACAAGCGCGCGAAGATCAAGGTCGCCGACGATCAACTCTCGCTCGCCATCGGCAAACGCGGCCAGAACGCGCGCCTCACCTCCAAGCTCACCGGCTGGCAGGTGGACATCGAAGCCGAAATCGTCGTGCGCCACGGATTTGAGGAGAAGGTTGCCGAAGCCGTCGAACATCTTGCCGCCATTCCCGGCATCGCCCGCGAACAGGCCGATGCGCTCGTCCACGCCGGACTCACGCGCTTGGAAGACCTGTTGCAAGCCGAAGAAGGCGACATCAAAGACATCCCGCAAATCGGCGATCAAGCCGCAGCCGTGCTGCAAGCCGCGCGTGACGAAGCTGACCGTCGCAAGATTCAGATCGGCGGCGACGCCGCGACAGTCTGATCGAACAGATACAGGAAATTCTCAATCACCCCGCCCTGCTCTGCACGGCGGGGTTTTATTTGGCGGATTCAAGTGGCTAGCGCAAGGGGACGGGGTGGATGGAAGATGTCATGAGGAGTTTGGTAGGTAAGGTATTTTCTGGGGCGCGAGTTGAGCAGTGTGCATCTTGAAGGTTTCCCCGATTAGTGATTCCAAAGGTTATCCCAATGACCGTTTTGGCGTGTCTCGATCAAGGCGCACAGATGACGCAAGCCTGATGGCGTCCAGGATTGGCCGCTGCATTTGAACCGACCTTGCCGTTGCAGGCAGGCCGATTCCACCGGGCCGGAACCTATCGCCCAGCCCCGGTCGGCCACCGCGCGATAAGTCATCCGCGCTGTGTGTCCCGCAAAATAATTTTGTTCACGGCGAATAATATCGCCTGCCTTGCCGCGTCCGACTTTGAGTCCTACAATGGTTTTTAATGCGGCAGCGTGACGTCCGTGACGGAGTTGATGCAGTTGTTTCTCCACCCACGGTCGCGCGGCCTGGCGCACCCTCCAACATCAGCACTCCCACTTCGCTGGCAGTCCGTTGCGGGGTGAGTTCTTGAACCGGTTGTCTCATCCGTTCCAGGGTTTGTTCCTCCGCCCGCGCTCCCAGCGTTTGCGCCAGTGCATGCAGCGTCGTGTCATCGGCCTGATGTCCGAGTTCGCGCAACATCTCCGCCGCGCCTTCATACGATGTAGTCACCGTCAGCGTGAAGGCCAGTTGTTGTTGCCAGCCCGGACTCAAGTGCTGATAGGCCGCCAGCCCCCAACGCTCCTTTGTTACTCCATATCTTCCCCACCATTTGGTGAACGAACTGTGGTGGACGCCGCCAACCACAGGCCAGAGACGTATGCTCCCAATTCCTAGCCGCTAATCCCAAAGAGTTCAGGAAAGGCAAGGCGTGAGAATATTTCTCGAACATGAACATCAACATGCACCCGTCTTCAGTGAAGATCAGCGGTTCAAAATCGGGATTTGGGAATAGTCGTAGTGAGCCAAAAGTAAGTGTTACCCGAGCTGAGAGGCGCGAGGGGTTTTCCGCTGCTGACTTTTCAGCTTTGGAGTCTGCAAGGTGGTCTGTTAATCTGCCGATCCATGACCGAACAAATTGTCATCCTCGATTTTGGCTCGCAATACACGCAAGTCATCGCGCGCCGTATCCGCGAGTGCAACGTCTATTCCACCATCCTCCACTTCAACACGCCCGCCGCCGAGATCGCCGCGATGAAACCCAGCGGCATCATTCTCTCTGGCGGGCCGTCCAGCGTGTATGCCAAAAACGCGCCGCTGCCGGACAAGGAAATTTTCAATCTCGGTGTGCCCGTGTTGGGAATCTGTTACGGCGTTCAATTGCTCGCGCACTTCCTCGGTGGCAAGGTGGAGAAAGGTCTCAAGCGCGAATACGGCAAGGGCACGCTCACGGTTAAGGACGGTTCGTGCGCGCTGTTCGCCAAGTTGCCGAAGACGCTTCAGGTCTGGAATTCGCACGGAGACAAACTCACGAAGCTGCCGAATGGTTTCAAACCCGTCGCAGCCACGGAGAACTCGGAATATGCGGCCATTGAAAATCGTGAGCGACGATTCTTCGGCCTGCAATTCCACCCCGAAGTCGTCCACACACCGCGCGGTCGCGAGGTGTATTCCAACTTCGTCCACGGCGTCTGCGGTTGCGGTAAAAACTGGACGATGCGCAGCTACATTGACCAGGCCGTCGAAGAAATCCGCGCGCAAGTCGGCAAGGAACACGTCGTCCTCGGCTTGAGCGGTGGCGTGGATTCGAGTGTCGCTGCGGCGTTGTTGCATAAAGCCATCGGCAAGCAACTCACTTGCATCTTCGTCAACAACGGTCTGCTCCGCGCGCGCGAAGCCGAAGTCGTGCAGGAAGTATTTGGCCGCAACTTCAAGGTGAAGCTGCAATATGAAAACTCTGCCGCGCTGTTCCTTCGCAAACTCAAGGGCGTGACCGACCCCGAAAAGAAACGCAAGATCATCGGCAAGACATTCATCGAGGTTTTCCAAGCCGCGACCAAGCGTGCTGGCAAAGCGAAGTTCCTCGCGCAAGGCACTCTTTATCCTGACGTGATCGAGTCCGTGCCCATCGCGGGCAATCCCGCTGCGTTGATCAAGAGCCATCACAACGTCGGTGGATTGCCGAAGAACATGAAGTTCAAACTCGTCGAGCCGCTGAAGTGTTTGTTCAAGGACGAGGTGCGTTTGCTTGGTGAAGAACTCGGTGTGCCCAAGGAAATCGTCTGGCGACAACCTTTCCCCGGGCCTGGACTTGCCGTGCGTATCCTTGGTGAAGTGACTCCTGCGCGCTGCGAGATTTTGCGGAACGCCGACGCCATCGTCGTCGAGGAAATGAAGGCGTGTGGACTCTACTACAAAATTTGGCAGAGCTTCGCAGTGTTGTTGCCGGTGCGCAGCGTCGGCGTGATGGGCGACGAACGGACGTATGATTTCACCATCGCCATCCGCGCCGTGGAGTCGCAGGACGGCATGACCGCCGACTGGGTAAAGCTTCCCTACGACCTTTTGGAAAAACTCGCGAGCCGCATCATCAATGAAGTCAAAGGCGTGAACCGTTGCGTGTTCGACATCACGAGCAAGCCGCCGGGGACGATCGAGTGGGAGTAAGCGAATCGCGCCATGTGAACCACGCACTCACCGTGAGGAGCAGCACGTTGAAGGCGCACAGAACTTTTAGCACGGTGATCGGGCTGTCGTGATAACGAGTCAGCGTGAAGGCATATCCCAACGCCAACACGACCAGAAGCGGGACGATACGGAATGATCCCTTTGCGAGAAGGTTGTTGAGGAGGACGTTTCCCAACGCCAGCGGCACCATCGTGAACGCATACCACGGTATTAACTCGATCACCTGCGCCGCAAATTTCGGATAGATAATCTTGATGACGAACGGGCCGACAACTACCAATCCTGTCGCGCCCACCACCGCGATGACAAACGTGCCGATCAAAACGCCACGCATGAGATTTGATTTCTCCGACTTGGCAGAACTTTGAACCACGCGCGGAAACATCACCGCCGCCAGTGGCCCGACCAGCCAGATCAATGCTCGCGACAACGTTCCCGCGCCGACATAAGCATCGGTTTGATCGCCTGTGAAATAAGATTTCACAAACATTGTATCCGCCGTGAAAAGAAATTGAAACGCGCCGAAGCCGATCAACAGCGGGATCACCTGACGCATCAAACTGTGTACGTCGAAAGTTTCCGAAGGCAATCGCCACAACGCAGAAGTCTGCCAGATGGCGATGGCTGCACCGACGATCAACCCCAACAGAACGCCTGCCAATAATCCCGCAGCGTATCCACCCACTATCATTACGGCTGCAACTGCGAGACCGATTCGCCCCACGCCGTTCAACATCATGCTCCAGCCGAGCCAGAGAAAGTTTTGCTGCCCCTGCAATACACCACCAAAGATCGGAAGCCACGCCGCGAACAGACAGGCCACGAGCATGATCCAGAGCCCGACGGAATCTTTGATCTGAAGCAGCCTGAGAATGTTGTCCTGCTGAAAAAAAACGACGACCATCGCAACCATCCAAAAAAGGAATGTTCCCAGCCACATCAGGCGGATCATTCCGGCGAGTTGGCGTTGTCTGCCGGTGGCGAGCGCCTTGGCGGTCTGTTGCGCGAAGACCATTTGCAGCGGCATCAACGGCAAAACCATCAGCACCGTGAGCAATGCGCCGAACGTCCCGTATTCCCCCTTCTCAAGTCGCTTGGCGAGGAAGTGCAATCCCCACATCAACGCGCCGCCCGCGATGTTGGCAATCATCAGCCAGCCACTCTGACGGAAAAAATTTCCCCGTGCTTCGGTTGCCGGCACGGTTGCGTCTTTTGTTCCTTCTGAATCCATGAGCCTTGGACAATACGCAACGGATTCAGTTCAAGGAAGCGATTTTAAGAAATTCAACAATACCGCCCTGCCTTTTTCCAACTGCGAAATCTCAATCCACTCATCCGCCGTGTGAGCCTGTGCAATGTCGCCCGGACCGAACACCACGCTCGGAATCCCGCCGCTCGCCAGCACTGCGGCGTCGCAAAAATAATGCAGACCAACTGCGCGCTTCTGGCTGAGGCTTCCGAGAAACTGTTTCACCAACGGCAAACGCTCGCTCGTCTCCAACGCAGGACACGGACTGAGTTTTACGTTGGAAACTTTCGCGTTCAACTTCCGCGATTTTAGAAATGCGCTCATGGCAAGTCGCGTTGCAGATTCTGATTCTCCCGGCAACGTGCGCCGATCCACGCCGATCACGCAACTCTCCGGCACGATGTTCGTCTGTGTGCCTCCGCAAATCGTTCCCACGCTCACCGTGCCGTGGCCGAGCAGCGGATGTTTCTTTCGCTTCAACGCCGCGGCGTAATCCGTTTGCAACGCGTCCACCACACGCGCCATCGAGTGCGTTGCGTTGTCTCCGAACCACGGCGTCGCACCGTGCGCGGCACGACCGCGCGTCTCCACTTCCAACCACACACTGCCTTTGTGCGCTGTTGCCAGAACCAACCGCGTGGGTTCTCCCACGATGGCGAGGTCAGCTTTGAATTTCCTCTCCGCCAGAAAGCGCGAGCCGCTCTGCCCGTGCTCTTCGTCCACGAGTCCCACAAAAACAATCTCCGTGTCGCGTGGGCGATTCTTCATCGCCGCGAGATCGCACAGCGCACCAAACATCACCGCCACCGAACCTTTCGTGTCGCACGCGCCGCGACCGTACAGCCGACCACTGCGTGCCACAGGATTCAATTGCGCGTCGCTGACCACGTTCACCGTATCGAGATGCGGTGCGAGCAGGATGGTTTGCCGGACTTTTCCCGAAGGCTGAAGCCGCGCGAGGATGTTTTGCCGACCGGGAAGAACGTTTTGAAACTCGATGTCCAAACCCGCACGTTTGCCAAGTGCCGCGAGATATTCCGCCACGCGCGCCTCACCTGCGTTCGGATGGCCAGCGGGAAGAAAGGCCGGGTTCACACTCGGCAGCGCGATGAGGTCGGCGAGAATCGGGGTGGTTTTAATCCAATGCCTTTCGGAAATTCCGCCGCGATGGGAGCGCCGGTCTGTGACCGGCTTTG
>JAYUAV010000466.1:0-3118 GCA_043741175.1 Verrucomicrobiota bacterium | reverse complement strand
CCTTTCTCAATGCACCGCACCGCTGGTGCGCGGTGCTGCTGGGACGACGAGTCGTCCCAGCAGAAAAAGCGGCGACAAGTCGCCGCACTCCACATTTTTCCCTCGACGCCGCAAACTTGAGCGGCACTTTCAGTCACACCCGCGTTTTGCCCTCACCTTGACTTCACCGCGCAGCTCGCAAACACTCCTCACGAATTTATGGCCGAGCCTAAAGATAATTTATTGATGGAAAAAATCGTGTCGCTGTGCAAGCGGCGCGGATTCGTGTTTCAATCCTCCGAAATCTACGGCGGCATCAACGGATTTTGGGATTACGGCCCGCTCGGCGCAGAGCTTAAGCGGAATTTGCGCGATGCGTGGTGGAGTACGATGATGCGCGAGCGAGAGGATGTGGTTGGTTTGGATGCTTCGATCATCATGCACCGCGCGGTGTGGAAGGCGAGCGGCCACGAGGACACGTTTAGCGACCCGATGAGCACCTGCAAACATTGCAAGAAGCTCATCCGTTCAGATCAGTGGTGGGCCATGATGAGCGAACAGCAGTGGGTGCAATCGCTGGCGGCACTCGTTACGCCTGAAAGCGGCGCGTTCAATGGTGCGGATTTGTTAAAGTGGGCAAAGGGCAAAGGCAAACAACTCGCGCCCAACCTCGCTCTTGTTCGCAACCCTGAAGTGACTTTGTCTTGGCTCGCGCAAGATGTGGAGAAAGGCAAGCGGCCAGCGGACGCAAAGGAGTTTTACCTCTATCTCGCCACTGAACAACTTGGCGCAACCGGCTTCATCACGCCGTGTCCCCATTGCGGCGGTGAATTGACTGCCCCGCGTCCGTTCAACCTGATGCTGAAGACCCACACCGGCCCAATCGAGAGCGAAGAAAACATGGCTTACCTCCGCCCGGAAACGGCGCAGGCCATCTTCGTCCAGTTCAAGAACGTGTTCGATTCGTCGCGCGTTAGAGTTCCGTTCGGCATCGGGCAAATTGGCAAGGCGTTCCGCAACGAGATCACGCCGCGCAACTTCACGTTCCGTTCGCGCGAGTTCGAGCAGATGGAGCTGGAGTTTTTCATCGCGCCCGACGAGGCGATTCAACTTCTGTATGGCTCGGTTGTACAGTGGAGCGAGAGCGCGGACTTGAGTGCGCCGCAGCCAAATTGGGGTTGGGAAATGTGGCATCGCTATTGGGTGGCGCAACGCACGGAATTTTACAGCCGCATCGGCCTTGGTGCCGACGTGTTGGATTATTACTGGCAGAAGAAAGAGGAACTCGCGCACTACGCCCGTGCTTGCGTGGACATCTTGTTCAAGTTCCCGTTCGGCACCGAGGAGTTGGAGGGCATTGCAGCGCGTGGTGATTTCGACCTGACGCAGCACCAGAAACATTCGGGCAAACCGATGGAAATTTTCGAGGAGACGTTGCGCGCTGCCGCGCTGAAGTTGACGGATGAACAGAGGAAGGCATTTGTCACCGAGGTTCAGGAAGATTGGAACGACCAAAACAAGTCACGCGAAGAAGCGGCTTTGTTTTGCGAGAAATTGTTCAAGGGCATCTACGTCCCCCACGTCATTGAGCCGTCTGCGGGTTTGGATCGCATGACACTGGCGATCATCTGTGCTGGTTTTCGCGAAGAAACAACGACCGACGAGAAGGGCAAGAGTGAGACGACGGTGTTGTTGAAGTTTCACCCGCGCGTCGCGCCGTTCAAGGTGGGTATTTTTCCGTTGCTCAAAAACAAACCAGAACTCGTCAAGAAAGCACAGGAAGTCCGCGACCTGTTGCGTCCGTGGATGAATGTCTATTACGACGAAGGTGGTTCAATAGGCAAACGCTACGCGCGTCAGGACGAAATCGGCACGCCGTTCTGTGTGACGATTGACTTCGATACGCTCGGCGAGAAGTCGGAGTTGCTCGATACGGTGACGTTGCGTTATCGCGACGACGGCAAACAGGAACGCTTGAAAATCTCCGAGCTGCGTGATTGGCTGCTCGCTCGCGTGCGATGAATACGACCACCACCATGTCATTGCCGACTCGCATCTCCTACGCAACGATGGCGTTGATGCTGGTGCTGATCGGATGGCTGCATCTGAGCACGCTGGTGTTGACGGTGCTGTTCGGTTACTTCGCGTTGCAAAAATTCAGCATCCGCAAAAACAAAGCGGTGGGCGTGGTGATCTATGTGGTCGTGGTGGTGGCGGCGATCTGGGGTTTGATCTTTGTGATGAATCGCGCCCGCGAAACGTTACCGAAGATCGCCGATGAAACTATTCCTGCGTTCGTCAATTACGCCGAGAGCAAGAATATCGAGCTGCCTTTCACGGACTATGCGAGCGCGAAGACTTTGCTCATACAGGAATCCAAGGATCAAGTCGCTAACTTCGGCAGCTATCTGAAGACGGCGATCATGCAAATCGCGATGTTCCTGATCGGCCTGGTGGTGGCGGTGAGCATGTATTTGAGCGCGCGCTGGGGGACGGAAGCGGATTTGCTGGCCACACACGACAGCATCTATGCGACGGTCGTGCGCGAACTTGCCACGCGTGTGCGGACGTTTTATCGGAGCTTCTCGCGCGTGATCGGAGCGCAAATAATTATCTCCGCCATCAACACCGGATTGACGGCGATCTTTCTTCTCTGGAATGGTTTTAGTTACACCACCACGCTGATCGCGCTCACGTTCCTTTGTGGATTGCTGCCGATCATCGGCAACATCTTCAGCAACACTCTCATTGTCGGCGTTGCATTCTCAATGTCGAACGGACCCAAGATGGCGTTGATTTCGTTGATCTACCTCGTGATCGTTCACAAGCTCGAATATTTCCTGAACAGCAAGATCGTCGGTGATCGCATCAAAAATCCTATGTGGCTCACGTTGCTCGGCATCGTCATCGGCGAAAAACTGATGGGCATTCCCGGAATGATTCTCGCGCCGGTGGTGTTGCATTACGTGAAGGTGGAGGCGTCGCAGAACAAGATCACGTCGCGCGGCGTGGAAGCGACTTTCGCTCCGGGCAAAGATTGATTCTTCGTTTCAGCGGTTCATGCCGATGTGACCCAGGATTTTTCCGGCGTGACCATCGGGTTTCTGCGTGGCACAGTCCGCGAGCCAATACACGATGA
>JAYUAV010000465.1:0-5148 GCA_043741175.1 Verrucomicrobiota bacterium | reverse complement strand
GGAGCGTTCTGCGGCCTGAAGATTTTCATTTAGCCGGTTGAGCACCTGATCTTTCAGGCGGCGCTCCCAATCTTTGCGTCTTTCGGCAGCCAGCTTGCGTGACTCCTCGATTTGCACGTCTTCGAGCACCTGTAGCCGGGTTTGCCAGCGGTCGCTGGATTCTTCTTCGGGATCAAATTCGTGGCGATACTGCGGATGTTTCGGGCGTCCATCTGCGTCAGTCGCGTTCATTAACGCACGCCGCTCGTTGTTGCGGGCGTTCCGTGAATTGGCAACTTCCACTTCCGCCTTACCTGCGCGGTCACTCGCGGCATCCTTTCGGTCGCTCCACGATTTGAATTCGTTTATCAGCTTTTCCAGCCGCTCTTGAATTTCTGAATCCAAAATTCCTAGAGGCAAGCCAACTCGGTTCGTTGTCACAGCCAGCTTCGCTTTGTCCAGTGCGCCGACTGCGTTGTCCAGTGCCTCCTGAATTTCTTTCTGCTTCTGGACAAACTGACCACGGGTGGTTTTCAGCCTCCCGATTTCTTGATTGGCCTTCTCTAGCTCGTCCTGAAATTTGTCGAGTTGCCGCAATCTGTCCGTTCGTTCTTTCGTGGAGAGAAACACTATGCGGAGCTTCAACGCGGAAAGTTCCTGTTCCAGAATTGGCAATCGTGGAAGTTCACCACTGCGGTCAGGGAGACGCGGGTCGCTCAAACCGCCTTGCTTGCCGCTGTCCAGCCACGCGTGGACTGAATCAATCATCGCCTGCTTGTTCGACCTCTCGGCCATCAAGCCCTGTTGCTCCCGCGTCAAAGAGTCTCGGAAACGTTTCAATCCTTCCGTTCCCAGCGTGAACTCGAAACCGGGTAGTTGACGCAGCCGACGGCGCGTGGGGGCTTGCTTGTAGAGGCCGTCACGCATGATGCCGCGTTCGCATGAATCCAAGTCTTCGACACTTTCGGCGGCGATAACACGACCAAGAAGATGTTGGGTAAAATTTTCCGCAACCTTACGAATGGTTTCAGGTGCTTTTGCCAGCTCAATTTTTTCAGACAGCGAGTTCTTCCGCACACTGGCGGACAATTCGGCAGCTTCGCGTGGATGCACCAGCGACTCGTCCACGCCACGCTCGGCAGGCGAACGCTTGCGAAGCACTTCCAATGCGGCGCGATAGTCTTCGCCAGAACCCACGACGATGGCGAAGCGGTTTCGTCCCAGCACCAGTTCCACAGCGTTTCGCCAATCTTCAGCGTCGGGTTTGACTTCGATCAGGCGGCAAAGTTGTTCTGGCGGTGTGGACGAATTGGCAAGCCGTGCCTTGATGGCCTGAAAGATTGGGAACGAACCAGGTGTTTGCCCATCGTCTAGCCGTTCCAAGTCAGCGATGATTTCCTTGAGGCGGTTAGAAATACTGGTGATTCTCGCTGTGTGCGGTTCAAGGAGTTTTTCTACCGCTTGAAATAACTCTTTGAATCGCTCCGCCAAATCTGGCATCGCGACAAGTCCTGCTTTTTCATCGGGCGCGGCCATTGCATCAAGCAACCGGTCGTCAACGGAAAGCGTCTCATCAATTCCTTCAAGCTTGATGGCCGCACCGCGTTTGAGCCATTGCGTCCAGCGAAGGCGCAAATCTCGCAGCCGCTGGCGAACGCTTTGTTGCGCTTGGAGCAAACCCGTCTGTTCTGCGCGCTTGGTTTGTTGTTCGGTCAGCTTCTGCTTCAACTCTGCCTCGTCGGAATCCAGATGGAATTCACCCAACGCCGTTTTCAAACGTCCCGCCTCGGTCACGAACTTATCGAAAGCTTCGTTGTCCTGCGCGTGTTTTGTTCGGAGGTCGGCGAGGTCGTTTGTATGGCGGGCGACAAGTTCGCCTAAACGTGCATGGTCAAGCGCGTGGCCGAGGTGTTGAAGAATCGCTGACTCGCGTTTTGCCTTTTCGTAAGTGCCATGCAGTTTGCGGACGTTACGGAGCAGTTCTGCCTCCTCCGTCTGCCGCTCCAGTCGCGCCTGCGTCTCACGATATGCGCCAACGGCCGACTTCACGTCCTTCACTTCAAGCGGGTTTTCCTCAAGGATGAACCGCCGAATGAAGTTCTCCACGTCTTTCTCCGCCTCAAACGCGATGGCTTTGGGAAATGTTTTTGGAAACTGCTTTTCGTCGAACCACAAATGATGGGGCGTCGCCATTTCCGCGAGATAATCTTTCTGGCGCGGAAACAGGCATTTCCTCCCCGACATCACTTCATATTCGCGCCGGACAAACGACTTGAACTCTTCTTCAGACATGGCTTCTCCACTGGGAGCAATTTCCGCCCAATCAAGCCGGGCAGGAACATAGAAATAGGTTTGCTCGGCTTTTGAAGTCGGGCTGGTGTATTGAACGCGGACGCCCCATGTCTCGCGGCGCGGGGGCTTGTTGCGCTCGGTCGGCCAGGTGAATTCCAAACCAATCAACGTCACGCCGCTCCGTCGGATGTAATGCGGCTCGCCATCGCGGAGATAATTTGTGTCGCACAAGCAATAGCTCACCAACGTGCGTCCTCGGGCGATGCCTGCGGCGGCTCGGTTCGGTCGCCAATCGTCACCCAGCATGACGTATTGAATGAGATCAAGCAGTGCCGACTTGCCGCTGCCGAACGCTCCTGATACGAGCGTGTGATTGGACACATCAAAGATTTGCCGGAAGCCATACCAGTTCACCGCAATGACCCGTGTCAGGGAGATAGATTGCGCGCTCATGGCAGGTTCTCCTGTTCAGTGGTCGCAGCTTCAGAGCCGCCGTTGGCATCAGCAGATGATTGCTGAAAGAGGGCAACTGTCTGTGCCCATTCTTCGGCCCGGTCGAATGGAATCGCACGCCACAACGTTGGCAGGATTTCGAGACGCGACTCTCCGAATTGCTCGTCGTTCTTCTGAAACCGAACGAGACGGCGGGCGCGGAGCTTGCCAAGAATACGCTCAAGGTGCGTCGCGGCGGGTGGTTCGATATGCTCAAAGTAAAGCTTGAGCCGCGCGTAAAGCGCATCAGCCGTGACGACGACAACATCCGCCGGGTGCTCCATCCGGGCGTCGTCATATAGTCGCCATAGCGTCAGCACCACCAGTGTTTCATCTTTGGTGAATCTTGCGGTGAGACCGCATTCTCCGGGAATTGGCCGCGCTTGAAGAATTGGGCGGTCTGGGTCGGGCACAAGGTCAAGATTCAGCAGCGAAAGATATTCAGCCAGTTCTTGCGGATAATTCCGGGCGGTCAGAAACAGTTCCCGCTCACGTCCGGCTTCGCCGAAGAGAACTCCTGTCGCGAGCAATTCCGTGAGAATTTCACGGATGGCTGGGCGATCTTCATCGGCTATGTGCGCCCAGAAGGCTGGCCATGCGGGTGTCATGCGATCCTTTCAATGTTGAGTCGTTCGACCCGCCGACCCGCGACGGTGTCGGTGGGAATTTTTTCTGGCTCTAGCCCGTGTTCATGCCTGACGGTTTGGATACGCCAGCGAATGGGTTTATGCGCCCGATTTCCCGCCGCACGTTCGTAGGCAAGAACGGCGAGAAGATCCAGCAAGTCGTCTTCCGTGCTCAAGTGTAAATCAGCAGTGGAAACGGTCGCTCCCTTCTCCGGCAAAAGTCTCTCAACCAAACGGCCTGCGCGTTGCGGGGTGACAGCATAAAGGTTTTGCCGTCGGATTCGTTCCAATGCATCGAGCGAATCGCCTGCCGAGGCCGGTGTTGCGAGCCGCAAATCCACAGGCATCCGCGCACGACGTGGGCGGGACAAAGCATCTTGGCCAAAATAAAATTCCACCGACGGACTCAACACCATCATGCCGGGTTGATTGACAAGATCGGCGAAGGACTGACCGGCGTGTTGTTCGTCGGCAGTTTGCAAATACGCTTTTACGAGTTCAGGATGTCGCCCGCGCATTTCAGTCTGATAACGGTAGCGCGCAGCAGAAAGTCGGCTGAAGTCAGCTATGCGGGCGTCAATGATTCCTTGCTTGGTAGAAATGCCGGCAATTGTCCGTTCCAAACGCGAAAGCATTTCTTCCGCTTCACCGTAGGCTGTCGTTTCATCAAGACCGCGATGAAGGACGATGCCCTCGGCAAGTCGCTGTTTCGTAATCGGGTTTCCCAATGAGTCTTGAGCAACAAGCCTAGCTTGCTTGAGTTTCGGAAGCAGTCCGCCACGCTCCAGCGTGTCGTAACAAACCATGTGATCTCCTTCGTGAAACTCAATCAGGAAACGACGAAGCGTCTCGTTCGGGCTGGCACTCACTCGTTGCTCTTGGGCATAGCGAAGGATGACGGTTTCAACGGCGCGCATTTGATGCCCGGCTCGCGTGACACGATCCAGCAACTCCTTCACAACCTGCCGCATTTCTTCCGGCTCGCGCCTTGCCGGATCAAGTGACCCCTCGGCGAGCAAAGTTTCGCATACGGATCGTACGGTTGCGGCAAAGTCTTTGAGTTCCGACAAATCGTCCTCGGCAAATCCCCGCAAGAGTCCAAGCAGCGGCGGCAAGTGCGGCGAGAGCACCACCCATCGTTCATCGAGGCTGGACGGCCTTTCTTCCAACCAGCGAGCTTCAAGAAGGCGGTTAAAGATTTGACCCGCACGCTGCCGAAGGTCGGCGAACTGTCCGCCCTCGTCTTCATCCAACTTCACGCCGGGATACGCGGCCAACACGTCGCGAACGAGTGCGATGGCGTCTGAGTGCGAGAGTTGTCCTCCCTCATCACTCGCTCGTTCAAGCCGGTCGGCGCAGTCCACATAAAGCTGTGCAGACGGGCGTGCAAGCGGACGGAAAAAGCCGCCATCCAGAATTGGAAAGAGTTTCGCACCAAGAGATGTAATCGCCGCGTCGGACATTTAGGTTTTTGTTGGCCGATGCCAGTGAACTGCTTTCATGCCCGGATTGTGTCGGGTAATTGTTCGTTTGAAAAGCCTACGAAAAAAGGCGAACGGATTGCTCCGTTCGCCCTTCGTGTTTTGAATTCAGAGACAGGCGGGACGCGCTGTCCTACTTTTCAGTAGCGATAGTGTTCGGGCTTGTAAGGGCCGTCGGTGCTCACGCCGAGGTAATCGGCCTGCGCCTTCGTGAGCTTGGTCAACACAACGCCAATTT
This sequence comes from Verrucomicrobiota bacterium, assembly GCA_043741175.1. Taxonomy (GTDB): domain Bacteria; phylum Verrucomicrobiota; class Verrucomicrobiia; order Limisphaerales; family JADLHS01; genus JADLHS01. The sequence goes on along the minus strand of JAYUAV010000465.1, from coordinate 40 downwards.
TATCGAGATGCAACCGGGCGACTTCTTCATCAAGCTTCTT